>JAGLGH010000191.1 GCA_023144115.1 Nanobdellota archaeon
TCCCAAAAAGACGAAAACCTAGAAAATATAAACGCTATGAATGGCCAATTCCTAATTACATGTGGCATACAGATTGGCACGTCATTAAGGCAGGAAGACTTAAGGGAGAAAATATTCTAGTCTATATTGATGATTGTTCAAGAAAAATAATGAGTTATGTAATTGGAGATGAAACCACTAAAAACTCTTTGTTTGCATTGTATAGCGCAATAGCAAAACATAGGGTGACTCCTTTTTCTCTTAATAGTGATCGGGGTACACAATTTATAGCAAATAAGGTTGATAAAGATGGAAAAGCCAGCCATAAATTTCAAGAAGCATTAAAAGAACTTGGAATTTTGTTCATCCCATCAAAGAGAAGACATCCACAGACTAACGGAAAAAATGAGAGATTCTTTGGAATATTAGATTCAGAATTCGACGAGAGATTTGAAGGTATTAATCATTTCATTGAGTGGTATAACTCTGAAAGATTAAGTGAAGCAGTAGACTATATGACACCAAATGAAGCATACAAAAAACGCCTTTAAAAAGAAGCAAAGATGTTAACCAATTTCGTGGCAGGTTAACCAATTTCGTGACTATAGGTTTTACCGACGAACGTTATAAGCACTGCCACGATTTAAGTTAACATTTTCACTGATAATGGTATTCTATGAATTTTAGAAATTCTTTAAAAAGAATCAGCAAAAATTTCTATACTCCAGAATATAAATTGATGTTAACCAATTTCGGTACTATACATACTGATAAGATAATGCAGAACATCTTAAGGAGGCAATACTGTCTGTAAGGGGGAATAATGGGAATAAAGATGCTGCTAGCTATATCTCCTGATTAAAATTTAAGGGGGGGTGGCAATTTGCCCTCATCCTTTAGGTAATTTCAACTGTACGATAAAATCGTACACTTCAAAACTCTGTTCGTTTATAAAGATTCGGTTTACCAGGCCGATATATCTCAAATTATGGATCTCTATACTTTGAATATATGGTTATTTACTCCTCTTTGTTTCAGGAAAGCAATTGGAAGAAAGATTATTATAAAATTAATTAAGAATTGCTAATATAATACCACTAAACCCTCGACTTCACAGCCTTATCGCTAATAATAACAGAATTCCCAGAAGGATCAGAGATAACCAGCTTTGCTTTCTCTTGTCCCCATGCGATCTTGGTCAGCTTCTTGAGCAGAGTCTTGGCCTTTTTCTTAATAGCAGGATCTTCTTCTGAATCACGCAGAGCTTCAGTCTGGTGGCGTATCCTGTTTATTATGCCTTCAACATTTGTTATGAATCCATTTGAAGCAGGACCACCCTCAATCTTAGCTATTCTTACAAGATTGATTGTTCCTTCACTGCTCCTCACCACTCTTATCTTCATGTCAGCTTCAGAATCTATATCAAGCGTGTACTTGGCAGGCTCTTTCCTTTCAGCAGATTCAATATCTGCTTTATGATATCTGCAGTCAGAGCATGTCATTGAGAATATAAAACATTTGCCAAAATAAGGGATTTCCTTCTCCTCTTCCAGAAGAGTAAGTGTCTTCTTATGGCAGATTGGGCATTCCTGGCCTTCAAGTTTTGAAGGCTCTCCTTCATCTGTTTCCTTCTTATTTTCTTTCATCTTATTCTTAAATTATCTAGCATATTTAAATATTTCTATTGCACAGAATAAATTTTAGATTATATGTATCTATTCTTTCTTTGGAACCTTTGGATAAAGAGAACGCTCCATAAATACTTTATTGATCTTTATGGCTATTCCTTTCTCTTTTTTCACCATCTCTTTAGATATCATCCTGGTTGTCCCTATAGCGACAAGCTCATCTTTCAGTGTCATTATCGCTACCATATCCTCTACCTGGATATCTGATTCTACTTTGCTGATTCCAGGAACCTTAAGTGCTGCTCCATGGCATATTGTGTCAACTGTAGTGTCAAACACCCATACTTTTGGCAGGTGACTGATAGCAAATTCAATCGGTTTGATTACTTTTCTGATAAACTTTTCTGTTTTTTCATTCTGATAATACCAGTATGCATCTGTCACATCCTGGAGTGTGTACATCTCCTGATTATTGAAAGGACCTGCCTTAGTCCTGATAAGCTCTGCCATATGCGCTCCGCATCCAAGTTCAGTTCCCCAATCATGGCAGATTTTTCTGATATAAGTCCCTGCCTGGCATCCAATCCTGAAAAGTACATCCTGCCCTTTTATTTCCATAATTTCCAGGTAATAGATTTTCCTGTATCTCCACTGCCTTTTGATTGCTGACTTTATAGGTGGAAGCTGTTTTATCTTGCCTACAAACTTTGCAGCAGTCTCCCTTATCTTATCTTCAGGCACTTCATGATGGATATGCATTATGCAAACATATTCCTTGCCAGATGGAAGAAGTGTCTGCACAATCCTTGTAGCCTTTCCTAATGCTATTGGAAGTACGCCTGTGACCTTTGGATCAAGAGTGCCTGAGTGCCCTGCTTTCTTTATCCCCAGAATCTTCTGCGTGTATGCGCTTACCTGGTGAGAAGTAGGACCTTTTGGCTTGTTTATAT
>JAGLGH010000192.1 GCA_023144115.1 Nanobdellota archaeon
TGCATTTTTCTCGCCCATATTTAATCTGTTCTTTAGAAATATTGTAAGCAGTCACATGGCAGCCATATTTTTCAGCAGCATACTTACTGAATCCACCCCAACCGCATCCAAGTTCAAGCACTTTTTCACCTGGCTTTAGCTGCAATTTTTTGCAGACAAGATCCAGTTTATGTTCCTGAGCCTCATCAAGATTTTTTGCATTTTTCCAATATCCGCAAGTGTACTGCATTTGCTTATCCAGCATTTTTTCATAGAAATCATTATTTAAATCATAATGCAGTTCTGCTACTTCCTTTGATTTTGATAAAGTCTGCATATTAAATATTTTTGAATTAACAATAGAAATAAAATGCCTCGGTGTGATGACTTTTTTATCTAATTTTACTGATAATAATTTAAAGAAAAACTCATCGAGTTTTTCAACATCCCACCATCCATCCATATATGACTCTCCCATTGCAAGAGATCCGCCTGATAGCAGTCGTGAATAGAATTTTTCGTTATGCACTTTGATGTCATAAGGTTTTTCACCATTAATCTTGATTCCTGCGAGATTAAAAAATTCCTGAACTGTTTGTTTTGCGCTATTTTTAATCATGATATTCACCTATTTCAAGAAAAAAGATGTGGTTATTTATAACTTTTTTGGAAATAGGTAATCAAACCCTACCAGAAGTGAGTAACAAATCTGCGATTCCAGGAGCACCAGCATCGTCAGGTCAAATCTCCTTCAATTAATACTGCCTGCTCGTCGCGAGGGGTCGCTCCATCCGGGAACGCAGAGCCTTCTTAAAACACATCCAAAGATTTGAAGGTGCTTGTGCTCCTTTAAGTCTGACTTTTTACTTACTACCAGACAAAAGTTTTATAAAGAATCTCCTCCTTTAAAACCTATCATGGAAGTGACAAGGGAAATGATAGCCCATGTGGCTGGGCTTGCGAGGCTGAATCTCACACATGAAGAGATTGAGAAGTTTACTCCGCAGCTTAAAGAAGTAATTGAAGCATTCTCACAATTAGCTGCAGAAAATACAACTGGTGTAAAACCAAGTTTTCATCCTATTGAACTCAAGAACGCACTTAGAGAAGATTCTGTCAAAGAGTGCATAAGCCAGGAACAGGCTCTAAGAAATGCTAAGCATAAGAAAGACGGCTATTTCAAAGGACCAAAGGCGGTTTAAAATGTTAAATATTGATTTGCATATCCATAGTCTGCACAGCGGTCATGCATACGGAACTATTTATGATATTATGGAAGAAGCAAGCAAAAAAAAGATGAAGATGATTGCTATAACTGACCATGGACCTTCTCTCACTGGTTCTGCACCAGAAACACATTTCTTGATGGGTGCCAGGGCACCTAAAGAACATAAAGGCGTAAAAGTCTTATGGGGATGCGAAGCCAATATCATCAATGAGCAGGGTGATCTGGATATCAGTGAGGAAATAATTAAAAAATTAGATATAATTCTTGTACAAACACATTTGCCTACACCTTATAAAGATCTTGGCAAAGAGAAAAATACAGAAGCAATGATAAGATGTTTTAAAAAATATCCAATACATATATTCAGCCATCCTAACTTTATAAGCTATGATTATGACTTTGAAAAAGTATGTGAATCTGCTTGTGAAAACAATATTTTGCTTGAATTGAATCTTGCAACATTGGGCAAAACAAGAAATAATAAAACCAATTTCATTTATCTGAAGAAAATGATTGAGATTGCCAGAAAACACAACAAGAAGATTATAATTAATTCAGATGCGCATTTTTTATCAGAGATAGGGGATGATAGTATCTTAAAAGAATATTGGGAAGAATTAGATTTAAGTGAGGATATTATAATTAATAATTATCAGGATGAGCTATTGGAATTTTTAAGGAGTAAAAATGAATAATATCATAAAATTCAACAGAAAAAAGCTGCCTAAATCTTCAGCTAAGCCTCTCAGCACATCTTTTCTTGAAAAAAAGATGCTTGAGCATTATAAATCAATGGAAACAAAAGATTTTGGAAAAACAATATTCCTTGCTGAACGCATAATTGACCTTGACAAGACAAACAAGCAGGCTTATCTTACTGCTGCTATGGCATGCTGTTATATAGATGATCAAATTACAGCAACACAATTCCTGGATGATATGCTTAAGATTTATCCATCAGATATTAATGCTCTTACTCTAAAAATAGAGATTCATGATATATTATATACTACTACCAGGAATGAACATCATTTTACAGAAGCAATTGATGCATCATCAAAAATACTTAAGATAACACACAATCCCTCTCAAAAAGTTGTAAAAGTACTGAATAAATGCAGATGCTACTGGGTGCTTGAAGAAAAAATAATCAATAAGGCTTTGGATATTGAGCCTGAGAATGAGCTGTTGTTATATCGAAAAGCACTTAGCATAGGTTCTTTGTTTGAAGAAAATAAAGGAAGCCCAGAATCATTCTCCAGGCTTATCTCAACAATCCAGAAGATGAAAAAACTCTATCCAGAAAGCAAGCGCACAGAAAATATTATAAAAGATACATATGAATCAATGCCTAATAATAAACTCAAAAGCCAATACAAGTATGCAATGGATATGCCTGACTGGTATATAAATAAAGTGACAAAGATATATTAACGAGAAAATGAAAACTGAAGAATTTATTGGAAAAGTAAAAAGCGGAGAGGTTGACATAGTTGAATACATCCATAAAGTTATTGAAGAATGCAAAAAAATCAATGACGAATATCATTATTTCAATAAGATAAGTGAAGAGCTTGCATTAAAGCAGGCAGAGAATATAAAGAAGAATCCTAAAGGCAAGCTTGCTGGTCTGCCTGTATCAATAAAAGACTGCATCTGCGTCAAAGGTGTGGAGACAAGGGCTGGCAGCGCAATACTCAATGGATATAAGCCTGAATTCAATGCTACAGCCATTGAGAAAATCATAAAAGAAGGTGCAATAATAATAGGTAAAACAAGCCAGGATGAGTTTGGTTTTGGCTCATTCTCTACCAATATGGGAAAAGGCTTCCAAAAACCTCTTAATCCTTTTGACAAAGAAAGATGCTGCGGCGGTTCAAGTGGTGGTTGTGGAGGAATAGTGCAGAAGGCATCATTTCCTCATATCAGCCTGGGCGAATCAACTGGCGGTTCTATTGTAAACCCAGCATCATTCTGCGGAGTTTATGGATTATGTCCTACATACGGAAGAGTATCAAGATACGGTCTGATTGATTACGGAAATTCTCTTGATAAGATAGGTCCAATGGCTAAAGATATAAAGGATATTGCATTGATGCAGAAAATAATTTCAGGATTTGACAAGAATGAATCAACATCTCTCAATTCTCCTGTTGATGACTACTCTGCATATATTAGAAAAGATGTCAAGGGCATGAAAGTCGGGATAATAGATTTTGGAATCGGGGAATCTATTGATGAGCCTGTAAGGAATAAAACATTAGAAACAATTGATAAGCTGAATGCCAAAGGAGTTAAGGCAGAAAAAGTATCACTTCCTTTTTCCAAAAAATATGGAATTCCAGTATATTTCCTTATTGCTGCATCAGAAGCATCAACCAACTTAGCAAAATACTGCGGCATGAGATATGGAGCAAGCTCAGAATTAAATGGCAGCAGTTTTAATGAATATTTCACAAAGGTCAGGTCAGAATATCTGGGAGATGAAGCAAAAAGAAGAATAATACTTGGTACATTTGCAAGGATGGCAGGACAAAGAGATGCCTATTACATAAAGGCTGCCCAGATCAGGACAAAAGTGATTGAAGAATACAAGAGATTGTTTAAGACTTATGATGCCCTCATAAGCCCTGCTATCAACATCCTGCCACCCAAATTTGATGAGATTGACAAGCTGTCATTATTACAGGCATATACAATTGATGCTCTTACTGTAAGCCCAAATCTTGCCGGGCTTCCGCATCTGTCAATCCCTACTGGAATGGTCAATAAGTTACCTTCAGGAGTCATGCTCACAGGAGATCACTTGCAGGAAGGAAAACTGATACAGCTTGCTGCTGCTTTGAGGAAAGAATGACAGAAAAAATATACCATTTTAAAACCGATGTTGTGATTGGCCTTGAGATTCACATAGAGCTTGCTACAGACAGCAAGCTATTCTGCAGCTGTTCAACACATGCAAAGCCTGGTGAGGAAGACGAGCCAAATACAAGAACCTGCCCTGTATGCCTTGGTCATCCTGGCTCAAAGCCTGTGCTCAATAAGAAAGCTGTTGATTATGCATTAAGACTATGTCTTGCTCTTGGATGCAGGATAGCTCCTGAACTTATTTTTTCACGAAAATCATATTTCTATCCAGACATGTCAAAGAACTACCAGATAACCCAGTATGAAATACCTCTTGGAGAAAAAGGCAATATTAAACTTAGTGACAACACAAAGATAGGCCTTACCAGAGTGCACATGGAAGAAGATCCTGCTGCTCTAGTGCACCCAGCAGGGATGGCTAATTCTTCTTCTGTTCTAGTTGACTATAACAGAAGCGGAGACCCTTTATGCGAAGTTGTCACAGAACCAGAACTAACAAGCCCTGAGCAGGCAAGGGACTTCATGAAACAGCTAATCAATATCTTAAGATATCTTGGTATATTTGACATAAACCGATGCATAATCAAGGCTGATGCCAATGTTTCTATCAGGGAAAGCAATTACCAGAGAGTCGAGATGAAGAATATCACAGGCTTCAAGGATATTGAAAGAGCATTGAAATACGAGATTCAGAGGCAGAAAAAAACATTAAAAGATGGCAATGTGATAAGAAAAGAGACAAGAGCCTGGAACAGCCAGTATGGTGTCACAAGGTCATTAAGGAGCAAAGAGACTGAAGCAGATTATGGATATATAATTGACCCGGATTTAGTTCCTACTGAAATTACAAAAGAATGGGTTGATGAAATTAAAGAGAATATGCCTGAACTGCCTGATGAGAAAGTGAAGAAGTTCATGCATGATTTCAAATTAAGCATAGATGATGCTAAGGTTATTTCTGCTGATAAGGATATGGCTGAATTATTTGAAAAGGTTGTTAAAGATGTTGATGCAGTTCTGGCTGCTAAATGGATTAGACGAGAGCTTGTCAGGTGTCTGAATTATGTTAAGAAAGAACTGTGTGATGTTGATATTGCTACTAAAGAGATGAATTCATTGTTAAAGCTTATTGAAAGTAAGAAGATAACAGAGACTACAGGACAGAAGCTCATGGAAAAGCTTGTAGAAGGTTCTTTTGATGTTGAGAAGTATGTTAAGAAAGAAGGACTTGAGGCTGTAAGTGATAGTGGTGAGTTGGAGAAGCTTTGCGACGAAGCTATTGTAGAGAATGAGAAAGCAGTAGCTGAGTATAAAGAAGGCAATGAGAAGTCATTTAATTTCATTGTTGGAGCTGTTATGCGTAAGAGTAAAGGGAAGGCAGATCCTAAGGTTGTAAGAGAGATTTTGATTGGGAAGGTTTAGTGGGTAAGTTTTCTAGTATCTATAATTTCAGCTTCTTTTCATAAAAGCATGAACTCGAATATCTTCCGGATTTATTCACAACAAATTTATTAAATGGTGTACAATTAGATAATTAATGAGAATTAAAGATATTTCAAAAGAAAATAGACCTAGAGAAAGATTTCTTAAAAATGGAGTAGGTGTATTAAGTAATGCTGAATTACTTGCAATCATACTTCAAAAAGGAAATAAAAAAGAAAATGTTATTGATATGAGTAATAGATTATTATCAAAACAAGGAATTGAAAAACTTTCAGAATTATCATTAACAGAATTACAAGAAATTGATGGAATAGGTCCTGCAAAAGCAATGCAAATTAAAGCAGTATTTGAATTTAATAAGAGATATAATCAATCTAAGCAAGAGGGTAAAATAATAAAATCTGCAAAAGATGTATTTGAATATTGTTCTCCAAGTTTATCCAATTTAACTAAAGAACATTTTATGATTTTACATTTAAATACAGCTAATAGAATAATAAAGGATGAAATAATTTCTATTGGTACATTGAATAGTTTCATAATACATCCAAGAGAAGTATTTAAATCAGCAATTAAAGAAAGTGCAAATTCAATAATATTGGTTCATAATCATCCTTCAGGCAATATAGAAGCATCAGAAGAAGATAATGAAATAACAAAAGTACTATTTGACGCAGGAGAATTATTATCAATTAAAATTTTAGATCACATAATCATAGGAAAAGATAAATATTATAGCTATAAAGAGAACTAATAATTTAAAAGATTCTCTTTGATTTGTTTTTCAAAATCTGTATAAAGGTATTCAACAATGTCCTTTGTTTGAGAGATAAAAAATTCTCCTAATTCTAATTTATGCCTTCTTATAAATTTTCGATATACTTTTTCAAAATCTGCAAGAATTTCGTCTTCTGTAAACTTTGTTCCAATTGAATTAATTTTTGCAATCAAAATTTTACCTTCTCTAGATTCCTTAACTGAATTAAAAAAACTATCAATTTTTAATTCAAAATCTTCTATTGATTGGCCAATAACTTCTTCTTCCTTATTTTTCTTTTCTAAAATTTTTAGAATATCATATTTATATTTTTTTGAACCATATTCCGAATCTTTTTCTTTTCCAGTCATATCTCCTCTGGATTTCTTACTATCTTCTTCAGGAACATCAACAATTCCTATCTGGTCATCAAAATATATTTCAACTTCATCTTTAATTTCATCATTTTTGCCCAATGCATTATATTCTGAATTATATTTGTTCCAAAATTCCAAAAATGGATAGTTTGTATATTTTTCTTCAATATCTATAACATATTGAATTAAATTTAAAATGTGGAAATATTTGTTAATATCTTGTTTTAGTGTTTTACTTCGTTTAGGATTATTTTTAATATATTTTGAGAATTTATCTTCCAAATATAATGCATTTTGAACCTCTTCTTCTGAATTTAATACTTTTTCTATATAAAATTGAAAATATGTTTTATACATTTCAT
>JAGLGH010000193.1 GCA_023144115.1 Nanobdellota archaeon
AAATCTAATTTATTTTTTATTTTTAAATTGTGGAGATAGTGATGGAAAATGGTAATTTTTAATATAGAACAAAGATATCAAAAGATTGAAGCTCAGATGAAAGCTGGGAAAAGTGTTAAGAAGTTTAATCAGAAAGAAGCTATAGGATTTTTGAAAGATTATAAGAATTATATCTTTGGATCATCATGATAAGTCATATCAAGATTATCAGAAATATCCTTAGTCTTTGGCTTATAGAATCTATCTACTTTAAACTGGTTTCTTAGGGAAAAGAATGATGTGGTAAGTGAATATGCCAATATCGTTGCTTCATATGAATGTGTTTCGTTGTATATTACTGTTGTAGGGATGTATCTTGCCATTTCTGATCCTATTCCAAACATGCCAGCTATTGATCTTTTGATTATCCTGCTTGTTCTATTTTCCTCTTTGGTTATTGCTTCTTCCATCAAAGTCTTGTAATTTTTTATTCCTAATACTGATGGGACTATTTCAGAAAGATATGGAATAAAAAGTCTAAAGACAGACTTATCAAAATCATATTTTGCTGCCTGCCAAAGAGATTCTGTTTTGTATATCTGTTTCAGCTCTTTAAAATGTTCTCTGCTCATAATTAATCCAGAATGAAGTTTAGTTTATAAATTTTCACTTAACTATCTCAGCATCTTCCACAGCAGCCATAACAACGCCTTCAATGTCAATCTTTTCTTCTTCTTTTTCTATATGCTCTATTCTGCCTTTTGTGAGTGGGCACGATGGTAAAAGTCCGCATTTGCCAGAAGTCTTTGTGGATGCTTCAAATGTCCCAATTTCTTTAGCGAGATTTATTATCTCCTGCTTGTTCATGCCTATTAGCGGTCTGAGCACAGGAAGTTCGCTGGCTTTGTTTTCGCAATAGATATTTTCAATTGTCTGGGATGCGACCTGGCCTATTGCTTCTCCTGTAATAATCGCTTTTGCGCCTTCTTTTTCCGCTATGCTGTTCGCAACCCTATACATAAACCTTTTACAGATTATGCATCTCATTCTTTCATTTACAGTGTCTTTTATTTTCTGCTGAATCTTGCCGAAATTTACAATATACAGCACTGATTTTGGGTCAAACCGCTTGAGGATATTGAACATTCCTTGAGCATACTCTTTTTCTTTCTTGTCAGCAAATGGATAATTATAATTAAAAACATAGACATTAGTGCATCCTCTTTTCATTGCCATCCATGCAGCAACAGGGCTGTCTATGCCTGTGGATAAAAGTGTAGCCACTTTGCTGCTTGATCCTACTGGCAGGCCACCATAGGCTTTGATCTTCTCATGAAAGACATAGGCCATCCCTTCTACAAGTTCAATATAAAATGTGAACATTGGGTCTTTCAGTTTGACTTTTGCACCAGTTTCATTCACAACAATCTCTCCAATCTCCCTTTCAACATCAAGCGATGTTTTTTTGAATGATTTGTCAACTCTCTGGCAACGGATGCAGAATGTGTGGTCTTTGTTTAATTCAGTATCTTTAATTTGAGCAATGACTTCTTTTTTTATGCTTTCAATATCCATAGCAATTTCTTTTGCATGTGAAAATGACGATATGCCAAATACATCTTTAAGAGAACAGGCATTTTCAGCAGACTTGATTATTATCCTTCCCCTAATCCTATTGATTGAACTAAACTCTTTGTTATCGGATTTAAGGTTAAGCCTGATGTTATCAACTAACTTTTTCTCAAATTCAAATCTGTTTTTTCCTTTCAGACCAATCTCATCATATCTTACTATGATTGTGTCTGTTTTGCTGTTTGGCATGTATCTGAATCTATGTGAGGCTGTTATTAAAAGCTTTTGGGTTGTTGGAAACGCAAGGTATTTATATCAATAAAATTATTGTCCATAAAAGAGGTTGATTATTATGAGCATTAATGAAACTAAAGATAATTCAAGATTAAAACAAGGATTTAAGAGCTTTGTCTGGCTTGCTGTCATGTTCCAGATTTTAGTAGTTTTATTGCCAGGTGTTGCAGCAGCAGATGATGCATTGTTTATTACTGCTGTTGGCGGCGCATTGAATGATTATGGTTATTCTGTTGTCCAGACTTCTGACGGAGGCTATGTTGTGACTGGTAAATCTCAAAGTTACGGCGGCTCAGATGATGATTTATTACTTATTAAGTTTGATTCTTCTGGCGCAGAAGAATGGACAAAGACCGTTGGCGGCACAAGTGCTGATGTTGGTAATTCTGTTGCCCAGACTTCTGACGGTGGCTATATTGTGACAGGTAGTACTGATAGCTATGATATAGCATCTTATGATTTATTGCTTGTCAAGTTTAATTCATCTGGCGCAGAGGAATGGACAAAGGCTGTTGGTGACACAAGTAGTGATCATGGTTATTCTGTTGCCCAGACTTCTGACGGAGGCTATGTTGTGACAGGTCTTACTTATAGCTATGGCGCAGGGGGCATAGATGTTTGGCTTATCAAGTTTAATTCCTCTGGTGCAGAGGAATGGACTAAGACTGTTGGCGATACAAATACAGATAGAAGTAATTCTGTTGTCCAGACTTCTGACGGAGGTTATATTGTGACAGGTGATACTAAGAGCTATAGTGCGGGGGATAGTGATGTTTTGCTTGTCAAGTTTGATTCTTCTGGCGCAGAAGAATGGACCAAGACTGTTGGCGGCACAAGTGCTGATGTTGGTTATTCTGTTGTCCAGACTTCTGACGGCGGCTATATTGTGACAGGTAATACTAATAGCTATGATCTAGCATCTTATGATTTATTGCTTGTCAAGTTTGATTCTTCTGGCGCAGAGGAATGGACTAAGACTGTTGGCGGCGCAAGTAGTGATATTGGTCGTTCTGTTGTCCAGACTTCTGATGGCGGCTA
>JAGLGH010000194.1 GCA_023144115.1 Nanobdellota archaeon
AGGATGATTTCTGGGATGACCTGACTTTTGATGATGTGGAGCTTTTGGTTTGCGAAATAGCGCCATTGATGAAATATTTTGAGCCAAATCCAAGAAGAGTGGTTAAGATTGATGCTCCGGATTTGGTTTTAAGCAGGGAAAAGTTTGAAAAGGAAATAAAAGAGGACACTCGTCTGATGGAGTTTATTGAGAAAAACGCGCTTGTGAAAAAGATCAAAAATGGCGAGGGTGTTACGTCTATTGAATTGAAAGAACTGGAAGCGCAGTTGTCTTCATTGAGACCGGAGTTGACTATTGAGAATATCCAAAAATACCAGAAAAAGGATTTTATGGTGTTTCTGCGTGATATTATTGGTTTGAGGCGTGATTATACTCCTAAAGAAGTGATTGAGAGGAAATTTGATGAGTTTATTATCTTCAAGAATAATTATAGCTCCAGACAGCTTGAATTTCTGGAAGTTTTGAAGAAGGTGTTTGCGGACAGAAAGTATATTGAACTTTCTGATATGGCAGAGCCGCCACTTTGCTCTGAGTATCCGAGGGATTATTTCAAGATGACTGACCTGAAAGCAATTGTCAGAAAATGCAATGAGATTAAGATGTGTTGAGTTGTGTTCAGAAAGTGTGATGAACCCCGCTTAATCGTCCTGAACTCAATCCTGAGCCGTCATCCTTTAGGCGGATCTTACTCATCGTTTGTGATTTAGGTGCGCAACCATATAAATATCGGAATTATAAACTAGGTCTACTCGGTAGACCCGATTCGATAAATTTATAAGCTTTTAGTTCTCATATTGGGGTATGGAATTCAAGTCTGTTTCAGCAAAGATGTCGAGAGAAGATGTCACTTTGTTTAAAGCATTCTGTGAAAAAAAGGGGGTTTCTCCTTCTGAACTCATAAGAGAATTGATTTTGCGCGAGCTGAAAGTACCCATCCCACATACGGTTGCCGGGAGAAATATAATTCATTATGATAAAGGAAATGATGTGTTTGTGTGGTCTGTTGCGCTTGACAATGGCGAAGAAATTGATGTACTACGGAATGTTTCGCCGGCTTTTCTTGAGGATTTGATGGAGATAATTGACAGGGGGCTTGATGAGCGCGCATCGTTTATTGGGAAGAGAAAAAATGGGTCGGTAGCGGTACCGAGCAATATTTTGAGGGGAGAAAAATGATTAAAGAATCTGAAACTGTGGAGTTGAAGAGGTCTACATCGGAATTAAAAGAAGCCATTATTTCAATGGTTGCTATTCTCAACAAACACAGACGGGGAAAGGTATATTTTGGTGTGAGGGACTGCGGGAAAGTTATCGGGCAGAATATAGGGATAAAAACAATCAGAGATATCTCAAAGTCTGTTTCTGATCACATTGAGCCGAAAATATTTCCGAAGATATATCAACAAAATATTGATGGCAAAGAGTGTATTATCGTGGAGTTTGAAGGTAAAAATATCCCGTATTTTGCTTATGGCCGTGCATATATGAGGGTTGGTGATGACGACAGGCAATTGTCTGCAAAGGAGTTGGAGAATCTGATTTTAAAGAAGAACAGTGAGAATATAAGGTGGGATAGCCAGATATGTGAAAATGCCACATTAGATGATATTGATGATGCAATACTGGAAAAGTTTGTTGAGTTGACGAAGAAATCAAAAAGAATCAGTATTGATAAAGAGGATAAGGAATTGATATTGAAGAAGCTGGATTTAATCAGAGATAATAAATTAACGAATGCATCTATTATTCTTTTTGGCAAAAATCCATCGGAGTTTTTTCTCAATAATGTTGTCAAGTGCGGAAGGTTCAGGGGGGTTCTTAAGAAAGAGTTTATTGATATGAAGGATTATAGCGGCAATCTTTTTGATAATCTTGAGAGCAGTATTTCTTTTTTTAAAGACCATTTGAGGCTTGAGGCGAAAATTAAGGGTCTTTTGAGGGTTGAGGAATGGGAGATTCCGATTGAAGCATTGAGAGAAGCGGTTATTAATGCCCTGATTCACAGGGATTATTTTGAGAATAGTTTTACTTATATTAAAATGTATGATTCGGATATTGTTATCGCGAATCCCGGGTATTTGCCTGAAAGCCTGAAGATTACGGATTTATACAAAGAGCATGAATCGTGCCTGAGAAACCCGCTTATTGCAAATGTGTTTTATTATGCAGGGCATATTGATGCTTGGGGAAGAGGCAGCTTGAATATTATTGGTTTTTTAGCTAAGAAGAAGTTGGACATGCCCCGCTTTGAAGAGAGCGGCGGGTCTTTTAGGATTATTTTTAAAAGACAGGAGTTCGGGGCGGATAGAGGAACTGTGGAGAAAACTGTGGAGAAGACTGTGGAGAAAATGATTGACTTAATAAAGGAAAATCCAAAAATCACAGTTCAAGAGCTTGTTTTAAAAATCGGTCTTTCAAGAAGAGGTATTGAATGGAACATCTCAAAATTGAAGGAGAAAGGTATTTTAAAGCGCATCGGTCCTGATAGGGGGGGATATTGGGAGATTGTGGAGGAGAATTGAATGAGTATTGATTACATTTTTCATATTTTTGTTTCAACAACAAGGATAATTCTAAATATAGCTTATACTTATTCTGATTCAATAATTGCAATTGCAAATATAATTCTGATTGTATTTGTTTTTACTCAGTTAAGAGATTCCAGAAAACCGTTGTTATTTACAAAATACATTCACGAAAATAAAGAACCAAAAGACAGACAAAACATTTTAGAAGATAATCCCTATTATTTTACGGTGATTAATAAATCTAAAAATTTAGCTAAGAATATTGAAATCAAATATAATTTTAAATCTAAAGAATGCAATCTATCCGGGACAGAAAAAATAAGTTATCTTGGTCCAGAAGAAGCAACAAGAATTCTTTTATCTTGTGGATGCCTTATCAAAGAATATCCTGAATTATTTGATGAAAAAAAAGAAGGAGATAGATATAATACAATCCCAAAAAAAAACTTGAAGTTAAAATTAGATTTCGAAATAAAATACAATCCAGTATTTGCTTCTTTATTTTGTTATAAAACAAAAGATAGTTATGAAATAGTATGGGGCTCTATGGAAAGCTATCCGCGATTTAAAGACCATCCAAGAATAAGTTGCTGGAATAAAAGAGATGGAAAATATTACATAGATAAATTAGAGGGAGAATCAATTCAAATAACAAAACCGTTAAAAGATGATTGGTGATATGTTAAATGACAAGAATAAACAATAATAAAGTCAACAAAATAAAACCTCCTGGAAAAAATATATCCACACAAAATAGACATTTTGAAAATGATTTGCCGGAAAGTTGGAAGATTGTAAAATTGCATGATGTAGCAGAATTCATCAACGGCAGAGCATTTAAACCTTCTGAGTGGGGTAATAAAGGACTCCCTATAATCAGAATACAGAATTTAACTGAATCATCATCCGTTATAAACCATTATGATGGAGTTTATGATAAAAAATATTATGTTGATACTGGCGATATTCTTTTATCTTGGTCCGCCACATTAGACATATTTAAGTGGAAAAAATGTCCTGCTTTATTGAATCAGCATATTTTCAAAGTTAAACCTAAAAAAGACATATTATCAGATGATTACTTTTTGTATTATCTGAAAACAATATTACAGAAATTAAAAGATAAAACCCACGGATCAGGAATGAAGCACATCACTAAACCCGAATTAGTGAAGCAGGAGATGATTCTACCACCACTTTTAACTCAGAAGAAAATTGTTGCTGTCCTTGAAAAAGCTGAAAAACTCAGGGAATGGAGAAAGGAAGCTGATGCGCTTACTAATGAGTTTTTGAAATGCGTTTTTCTGGATATGTTTGGGGACCCTGTTAAGAATCCAAAAGGATGGGATATCATAAAATTCGAGGAGATATTACTAGAAAATCCACAAAATGGATTATATAAACCGATAACGGCGTATGGTGAAGGGACGCCAATACTGAGAATTGATTCTTTTTACGATGGAAAAATCACTAATATTGGTGAGCTCAAGCGCCTCAAATGTACAAAAAAAGAAATTGAAAAATTCAAAGTTCAGATTGGCGATATAATGATTAATAGAGTCAATAGTCTTAAATATCTTGGAAAATGTGGACTTGTTCAAAATCTTGTTGAAGATATGGTTTATGAATCAAATATGATGCGTATAAGAATAAGAACAGAGATATTAAATTACACTTTTATGACTATGTTTCTATGTACAAGATACATAAAAAATCAAATTCTTACAAGAGCAAAAAAGGCAGTTAATCAAGCAAGTATTAATCAAAAGGACGTGAACTCTCTTAAAATATTAGTTCCACCAATAGAACTCCAAAATAAATACGCATCAATTGTTGAAAAAGTTGAGGAGATGCACGATGCGCAAAAACAGTCAAAACAAGAAATTGACAATCTGTTTGATGCGCTTATGCAAAAAGCGTTCAAAGGAGAGTTGGTATAAATGGCAAAGAATGATAATGGTTTGGGGATAATTATCCTTGCAGTATTTGCAGGCGCAGTTTTTGCTCTTTATTTCCTATCAAAAATCGCTTTTGTTTTAGGTTTAATGTTGATAGTTGGTTCAATATTTCTTTTAGTTATGGGGCATACGTCACAAGAGAGCACATTCAGTGAGATTGGCGTTATTCTGTTAGTTGTTGGATTGATATTTGCGGGCGTAGGTCATGGAGGCATAACATTCTTTGAAGAAAATCCAACAGGCAGAAGTTTGCTGGATACAAGTAATGTTATTGCGGATACTGCAAAAGAAAGTGTTAAAACATATAATGAAATTAGTCAAATTGAGAGAAAAGCAGCGCAAAATATCATAAATCAAACTTCTTGAGGTGAATTAATATGCTAGATACGGAATTAAAATCAAAGATAAACCAATTATGGGATAAGTTTTGGAGCGGGGGGATTTCTAATCCGCTCCAGGCGATTGAGCAGATGTCTTATCTGCTTTTTATGAAGCGCCTTGAAGATGAAGACATTGCGCGCGAGCAAAATGCAGAGTTGAAAGAGGAAAAATATGTATCAATCTTTAAAGATAACGAAGACTGCAAATGGTCTGAATGGACTAACTTTTCAGCAGATACTATTCTTGCGCATGTGAGGGATAAAGTGTTTCCGTTTTTAAGAAACCTCGGCAGTGAAGATTCCCTTTATTCAAAATATATGAAAGATGCCGTATTCTCAATACCGACTCCATCTCTTCTTATTGAAGCTGTAAAAATTATAAACGGGATGCATATAAAGGAGCAGAATCGGGATACTAAGGGAGATATATATGAGTATCTTCTTTCGGAACTAAAAACTGCGGGTAAAAACGGGCAGTTTCGGACTCCGCGCCACATCATCAAGATGATGGTAGAACTAACAAACCCAAAAATAGGCGATGGTATCTGTGATCCTGCCTGCGGAACCGCGGGTTTTTTGGTGGCTTCTTATGAATATATTTTGAAGAAAAATACGTCTTCTGATTTCATTAAAAAGGATGAGCATGGGAATGAATACAATTTCAAGGGAGATAAATTAAATGAAGAACAGTGGAAGGCATTAAGAGAGAATACACTTCACGGGTTTGATTTTGAACAGACTATGGTTCGAATTTCTTTAATGAACCTGATGATGCATGGCATCAATTATCCGAACATTAAGCAATTAAATACGCTTTCAACCAGATATAATGAAGAGAACCACTATGATATTGTGTTAGCTAACCCGCCGTTTAAAGGGAGTATTGATGAATCTGAACTTAGCGGGGATTTTACTATAAGGACTAAGAAAACAGAGATACTTTTTCTTGAATTAATGTATAATATATTGTCAAGCGGCGGGAGATGCGCTGTGATTGTGCCTGACGGCGTTTTATTTGGAAATTCGAATGCCCATAAGAAAATCAGGAAAAAACTACTTGAAGAGTGCCGGCTGGATGCAGTTATATCTATGCCGTCTGGAATATTTAAGCCGTATGCAGGAGTGTCCACAGGAATACTGGTTTTCACCAAAGGAGAACCTACTGAGAAGGTCTGGTTTTATAATATGAAATCTGATGGCTATAGTCTAGATGATAAAAGGACTTTTATAGATGGGATGGGAGACATTCCAAATATAATTGAAAAATTCAGGAACAAAGACAAAGAAAAATTTGAAGACAGAAAGGCAAAATGTTTTGTTGTGCCATTTGATGAAATTAAAGAAAATGAATATGATTTGAGTATTTCAAAATACCAGGAAATTGAATATGAAGAAGTTCATTATGAAAAGCCTGAAGTGATTAAAGAGAAGATACTTGAATTGGAGAAGAAGATATTCAGAAGTCTGGAAGAATTGGAATTATGAGGTCATGAGGATGGTTTTTGAAATTTTAGGTTAGTGGACGCGGAAAAATATGACGTTTTTAGAAACATATTTAGTAACTACGTAGGCATATTCACGACATCAAAATCACCATACGGCATAGTGATTTACCTATATTTGACTAGATCGGATAATTTGTTTTGAAAATCATAACGGAGTCAGAGGATGCTGTTTTTCTTTTTTAACCGATTTTGGATTGAGCAAATTTGCTTCTCTTGATATGCTTGCGAGTTGTTGATTTCTATGGGCTGAGTAGTTACGAAATTTAAATGTTTAATCCTAAAAACAGGATTATTCAATCCTGAAAATAGGAGGTATGAACTTTTACTTCTAATTACTACTAATATACTTCTAATTAAAACAGCGGCGGTATAAAAAATTTACTTACAGATACTTTAAATGTACTTGTTTAGATGTCTATGTTTTGTGTCTTTAGAAGTTCTGTTCTTTTTTGTTACGGTTTATAATGATC
>JAGLGH010000195.1 GCA_023144115.1 Nanobdellota archaeon
AGTCAAATCTGTTCCTGTCACATACTCATGAGCAAAGTAATTGCCTGTCCAGGAGGTGCCACAGCATTGCCATTTGGACCGTTGAATATTGTATGTGTATGGTCCATGGCTAAAGCGGCCTTACTATAGGTTGTATCAAACTTATGATGTAGGGTCACACCAAATCCCATATCCAAGTCAGGGAAGTCATACAATCTGGCTGCGTTAAGGAAAAGAGATCCGCCATCTGTGACCCAGTCTTCCAAGGCAGTCCTGTTTGTATTCACAAAACTTGTAAATCCATCAGTTGATTCACCCCCTCCATCAATATAGATGAATCCTATATTTGTGAGAATACCAGACTCTATTGCATTTGAGAAAGTGAATTGATTCCAATCTGTTCCAAACGCAGTGTCCATCGCTTGTTGATTGTGTGGGACATTCCACGGTTCATTAGGTCCAGTTACATACGAAATACTTGTTGCCTCCACATTTGATGAAAATACAATAACCATTGCCAAAATTCCTGCCCCTACCCACAATAGAATCTTCTTCATAATTTTTTCTCTCCTTTTAAAATTTTTTCAATTTAAAAAACTATATCACCTTTATTTTTCTTTATTTTTCTTTTTCTCACCTCCTTTATCAATTATTTTAGAATAATCTCTCCCTTCCTTTCATTGTAAATTTGAGATATCAAGGGTTTTCCACGATATTTTTGTAAGAATCATCATAGAAAGCCAATTTTTAATAGAAATCCAACTAGCACAAACTTGTTTAATTTACCTAATCCCTGGATTCTCTTATTTTTAGGGTTTTCCAGGCATCTACATGAATCATGCAAAAGATAAAAGCCAAATTCTTCATTCTTGTTCTTTTATCAGGATTATGGTTCATGTGTTCAAATCAATAATAATTCTTGTTTTTTAACTTGATTATTCTTTAATTTGAGTTGTTGTTAGAGATACTAGCATTCTGCAGGTTTTTGCAAAAATTTGTATGTCCTAACATATTTTGTGTAATTTTTTATTGATAATTAAATGGGAGTATTAATCTATTTATAAATGTGACTATTAAGAGGTAATGAATAAGTAATTGGTAAAATTAATCTTAACCTCCTGCCATTTCAAAATAACTCTAAGAATATTGACTAGACTAACAAAAAATCCTCTACAAAAACAAAATCGCAAATTATAAATAGGTATAAGATTTTATTGCAATAATAATTGAAAAAAAGATGAAAAGAATAATCCTATTATTTGTCATAATCAGTATTTTATCAACATTAGCATATGCAGAATGCCCTTCTGAAATGGTAAGTTACTGGACATTTGATGATGGTACTGCTTCAGATGCAGTTGGCAGTAATCATGGCACAATTAATGGCACAATCACTGGAATTTCGGGAAAGGTCGGGCAGGCATTCAATTTTGATGGTAGGACAAATTATATCTCTATTGCAGATGCAGATTCATTAGATATCAGTTCAGAACTCACAATAGAAGGATGGATCAAGGCAAATAAAGAAAATATTACTAAAATTGATGGTGGTGATTTTCACACCTGTGTTTTATTAAATGACAGCCAAATTAAATGCTGGGGATATAATTCTGCTGGTCAGCTTGGCGACGGAACAAATATACGGAGAAATACTCCAGTCACAGTGTTAGGTATCAGCACTGCCATAGATATTGCTGTTGGTCGTGGCCACACCTGCGCTTTGTTAAATAATAGCAGTATTGCATGCTGGGGGAGTAATTTTGCTGGTCAGCTTGGTGATGGAACTACCACATCCAGCTATACTCCTGTCATAGTCTCAGGAATCAGCACTGCGACAGATATTTCTGCTGGTTCTTGGTATACCTGTGCTGTGTTAAGTGATGGCAGTGCTAGGTGTTGGGGATATAATTCTGTGGGTCAGCTTGGCGATGGAACAGATATAAACAGAAATACTTCTGTGGGTGTGTCAGGGATTAGCACTGCGACAAATATTGCTGTTAGCATTGCTGGTAATTATCGTGAGCACACTTGTGTTGTGTTAAGTAATGGCAGTGCTCGGTGCTGGGGAGCTAATGATCAGGGTCAGCTTGGCGATGGAAGTACCACACCAAGCTATACTCCAGTCTCTGTATCTGGTATGAGCACTGCTGTAAGTATTGGTGTGGGGGATATGCATACATGCGCTTTATTAAGTAGCGGAGTTGTTAACTGCTGGGGATGGAATTGGCAAGGCCAACTTGGCATAGGATCACAGACCCAGAAACTTACACCAGTGACGGTGTCAGGTATCAGCACAGCAGCGGATATGGTTGTTAGTCCTTATGACAACTGCGCTTTGTTAAATGATGGCAGTATTAAATGCTGGGGGCGGAATATTTATGGTGAAATTGGCGATGGGAGCACTACAACCCGCTACTCTCCTGTCTTTGTATCTGGAATGAGTACTGCTGTAAGTATTGGTTCTGGTGCTACTCTCTCCTGCGCTATCTTAAGTGACAGCAATGTTAAATGCTGGGGGGATAATTATTATGGTCAGCTTGGCGACGGAACTAACGATGATAAATTATATCCTACATCAATAAAAAATAAATTGTTCACAAAAGAAAAAGATGCTTATGGATTATATCTTGATAATAACTTGACTATTTTTGGCTACATTAATTCACAAGAAGTTGCTGCACAGCTAACAGATGCCTGGCATCATGTTGCCTTGACTTATAACCAATCTGCAATAGGATTGTATGTTAATGGCGCGTTAAAAGATACGCAGACTCATTCATCCCTAATAAATCTGACTGATGAAGATATTATTATGGGTGATATAAAGGGTGTTCTAGATGATATTGCAATATATAACCAAAGTTTAAATTCATCTGAAATCCTATTGCACTATAATGATGGTTTAAACGGAACAGGATATTGCGAAGTTGCGCAGCAAATGCCAGCCTACTCAACCTTCACATCAGAAGAAACAACAATCTTCTCAGAAGAAACCAACTTAACAAATGTCACAGGCATGACTTTAGCAATTGACAGCAAAGGAAAGATAGCATTCCCATCAGATCACAGCATAAATGCAGAGTCTGAGGATTATAATACAAACATTGTAATTGAAGATGCATCAATCTCAGTCAATACATCTGCTTTGGATTCAACATTCAACAGTTCTGCAATACTCACATTCTATTATGTTGACTGTAATTATCCTTATGTATATTATTCAGATACTGCAACAACAAGATATGCAATACTTTCAGAAAACAACCTGTGCCTTGCTCCAAGATGCACAGACATCCAGTGCAGTGAAGGAACTCTTACAGTTAATGTTTCCCATTTCTCAGGTTATGCAGTGAACGGAACAGCCAATCTTACGATTGATGCAGATGACCCCAAACTTGTATTTGAGCTTGTCACATTCACCGCAGAATATATGAATGCAACAGGCTTGATTGAAGGGGCGACATGCACTATTAGCCTTCCGGACGGAGACCATGCAATGAACGAACTTGCAAGCCATATATACAACTATTCAACAACATTCGCAACAGCGCAGACTGTTGA
>JAGLGH010000196.1 GCA_023144115.1 Nanobdellota archaeon
TAGAAGACCTTGATGAAAGCAGAAGAGTTCTTGATCATATTGTTGGAGAGATATCTGATTCAAAAGGATTTGCCCGAGTATTAAGTGTATTAAACCTAGTTTACTCAGATCCAGACTTTTCATATCCATATGAATTAAAGGGAGAAGATGAAGTATTAAAAAACCTTAAATTCCAATTAGTTGATAAAAGCATCAAAAGATTAGAATTGAATGAGGGTAGTTTAGAAAAGTATCTTGCAAGACTTGAATCTGATGAGAGATTTGAAAGAATTAGTAAGATCATAACAACACTCACAGGTTATTCTCAATACCAAAATCCTCAACAAACAGGACTTTTAAGAGAGATTGTTGAAGTTGAGTTAGAGGACAAGTTTATTGAATGGAGATATTCTCATGATAAAGCTCAAGCACAATTAAAAGTATTAGGAGACCATCAGGATGCCTGGAAGAAGAACTCAAGAGTTACCAGACTTGTTGGAGAACTTCAGGCATTAGACTCGCATATTGATTCAATTAAAAATGTCTTGCCAAAGATTATGGATACATATGCAGATTATTATGGTGAAGTGTTTGATAGAGATACTGCAGGAAGATTAGAAGCAAGGGTTTCCAAGAGTGAAGAAAGACTTAGAGAAGATTTATCCAAAAAAGAAAAGAAAGAACTTGGTTATCATACTTCATTGCTTAGAGAACAATTAGATTATGTCAGACTTTTATCAACACTTTCTGAATTAAATGCAGATAATTATAACTTGGCATTACAACAAGCTGGAAATCTTGCAAAGAAAAGATCAAGAAATCCTTTGTATGAAAATGCAAGGTGGGTTAGAGAAACATTAGATCAGCCAGAGTATAGAGATGCAAGAAAGATAACTGTCTATGAGACTGATGATTTAGAAACACTACTTAGATTTGGAGAGTCTCCAGTGCCACATTGCCAAAACTGGAAAGCTGACAATTCATTGAATAAGTCTTTACCCAGTTTTGTTGCAGATGCTAATAAGAAACCTTATTATATCTCTAATGGCAATGATAAACCCATTAGCATGAGCCTGGCAAGATTGGTTGATTGGCAAGATATTCCTACCATCTTAATAGAAAATGTTTATGATAATGAATGGAGTGATGATTATGGTATTGCTCTATTAGGTAGTCTGGCAGATAAGGCAGTCTCTATTCATAAAAAAACCAGAAAAGAAGTTAGGATTGCAACAAATGATCAAAGACTATCAAGAGCAATGAAAAGGTTTAGTGAGAAATACAAAGTTGAGATTATTGAGGATAATTTAGATTTTAATGTCCCTGAAAGTAAGAATACTCATGAATACTTTGATTGTGGTCCAGGGCTAATAGAGAGTGGAAGCAGGGTTTCATTTGATGTTAAATATATTTCTTTTGGGAGCAGTAATTGAACTTGCAAAACAATATAGAAATAATTTAAGCTGTCCGCAGGATTTCCGGATTTCACGACGATAAACATATAAAAGAAATGGTATCAATCTTGGTATGTTTATTCAGATTATATTAGCAATTCTCATAGGGGTAATCTTTGGAATATTCACAGGCTTAATTCCAGGCATACACATAAATCTAATAAGCCTTTTAGTGCTGACTTTTTCACCGATTTTATTGCAATATTTTTCTCCAATAATCATAGCTATATTTATCATATCAATGGCGATAACTCATACGTTTCTTGATTCTATTCCAGGTGTATATCTTGGGGCTCCTGATGAAGCAATGGCTTTGGCAGCTCTTCCAGGGCACAGGATGCTGCTGCAGGGTTATGGGCATCATGCAATCCTGCTGACTATTATCGGAAGTTTTATCTCGTTGATTATTTGTCTGATTGCATCTCCTTCATTGCTTCTTCTTGTAAAAACAATATATCCAATCATTAAGGATTATATTGGTTATATCCTTATTGTAATAATGGCATTCATGATTCTGAAAGACAGTAAAAGAAAGTGGAATTTTCTGATCTTTATGATGAGCGGAGTGCTTGGGCTGATTGTCCTGAATCTTCCAAACATGGAGAATGCGCTTTTCCCGCTTCTTTCAGGTTTGTTTGGTTTCAGCTTATTGATAGTGAGCCTGATGGGAAAAAACAGCATACCTGAGCAGAAGAATGATGAAGAATTAGAAGTTGAGAAAAAGAATCTTGCAAAAGCATCTATTGGCGCATCTATTGTTGGATTTATGGCATCATTCCTGCCAGGGTTTGGAAGTTCACAGGCAGCGATTGTGGCAACGCAGTTTTTGAAAGATATTGGAGATAAAGGATTTCTTATACTTGTGGGTGGAATCAACACTGTGAATATGACATTGAGCCTGATTACATTGTATGCTCTTGAAAAATCAAGAAATGGGGCAGTGATTGTGATAAGCGAGATTGTTGGAGCAATATCACTTGAGAATCTGGCAGTCCTTTTCCTTGCTGCGCTTATTGCAGGGTGCAGCGCTGTATGGCTTGCAGCGTATTTTTCAAAGCTTTTCTCTGTGATGATTGTAAAAGTGAATTATATGGCAGTTGTCATTTCAATACTTTTGTTTACTGCTTTGCTTGTGTTTTATTTTGACGGGTTTATTGGGATAATTATATTGCTGACATCAGCTGCAGTAGGCATCTTTGCAGGACAGCTTGGAGTTGGAAAGAATCATTGCATGGCGTGTTTGATAGTTCCGGTTATCTTGTATTTTGTTATGTGATTGCTTGGACACAAAGGTCTTACAAGGAGATATAACAAAGGATGAATATAGGAGGAAATTATTCCTTTTAAAAGAGGCGATCATCCAAGATAACTACCATTAAGGAGATACAACCACAAAAGATTTATAAATCAAAGTCCATTTCTTGTATCTGATTATGAATGTGCACAACACAATCCAAGATCAAAAATGCGAATATGAGTGAACACCTCATGTTCAACTGCCAAAAGAATTCCGGAATATAAAGCAAGATTAAACAAACAATTTCTAGAGGCAAATTAAAATGAGATATCAAAGAATTGATAATAACAAAATTGAAATCCAGCCTGAAGGTATGCATATAAGAGACATGCTTTTGACAATTGCAGAGGTCTCATACAAGACTGCTATTCCAAGAGGTTTAGGTTTTAGACAACCATACATACATTTGGTTAAAAACACTCCAGATTTTCAAGATTGTATTGAAACACAAGGTGGACAACCAGTGATGCTTCTTATGGATTATATCAATGGGAGAGATTGCCGAACAAAGGTATTCCAAGCAAGAGATGAAAAATGGTATCTGGATTCTTATGCTTTTCAACAGAGAAAAGTTACTTCGCAGGAATTTATTCAAGGGATTGTAAGGGATTCTGCAGACAAATTTTTAGACAAGGTTGTTCAAGAAATAGAAAGCCAAGGAGGCAATTAAAAATTACATGAGATCTTGAGGTCACAATTTGTGACCACATCCCAAAGTTAAAAAACTCTTTAAGATGTGGGAGATAAAGTATTGAAATGACATAATCACTGAATGTCACCCTAATAAAATCTATAATTCTATACGAGTAAATCGGAAATCATATCACTTGCCACAGGACATGTTTAGATAATATTTATAAGCCTATTAAAAAGCTGCAAATATCAGAAAATAACAGAACAGAAAATGAATATAGTATCTCAACAGGGTGATTAATATGAACGAATTGGCAGGCTTAGATGAGAATCAGATAAAAAATAAGATTTTGACGATTCGAGGATTGCAGGTAATGCTTGATAGTGATTTAGCAGTTCTTTATGAAGTTACAACAAAAGTATTAAATCAATCTGTTAAAAGAAATATTGAAAGATTTCCTTCTGATTTCATCTTTCAATTAACTGATGATGAGAAAAATGAGCTGGTCACAAATTGTGACCACCTTCAA
>JAGLGH010000197.1 GCA_023144115.1 Nanobdellota archaeon
GTCTTGTCTCAGAGACGTCTTGCGATACATTTAAATATAATCTCTTCTTATTTTTCTTATATGAATTGGTTTAT
The DNA here is from genome assembly GCA_023144115.1 of Nanobdellota archaeon. Classification (GTDB taxonomy): domain Archaea; phylum Nanobdellota; class Nanobdellia; order Woesearchaeales; family JAGLGH01; genus JAGLGH01. The sequence goes on from JAGLGH010000197.1 coordinate 75, forward strand.
GTTTGCCTTTATGGCTGCAATTTTCATGGCTGCTTATCATATTATCAGACAAAAGGCTCTTTCAAAAGAGCATGTAATGGAATATCTTACAATATATTCTATATTTTGTTTTATACTCCTTCTTCCATTTGTATCTCAGGTTGATTTTTCTCAGCCAATACTTATGTGGATTTTGATTTTTTTTAAATCATTAGTTGCATGTTTGGGGTTTGTTTTTATAAGCAAGGCTTACAAGCACATGGGTGTATCTTTAGTTGCTCCTCTTGCTTTGCTAACTCCATTATTCTTTCTGCTTATTAGTGTATTTTTTCTTCGTGAAGACCTGAAAGCGATACATTTTGGAGGCATATCTTTATTGTTGATAGGAACATACATACTTGAGATTGACCATAGCCAGGCTGGACCTGGATTTAAGAATAAACTTCAACATCTTCTTAGTCCATTTCAGGTATTTAGAGGAAAATATTATCATTATATTCTTCTTGCCACATTTTTCTTTAGCTTAACAATAACATTTGACAAAATAATTCTCGTCCCTGATGTGATAGGTCTTGATATTCAGGCTGTTGATTCTATGACTATGCTTTTCCTTTTCAGGATGTTCGCTGTACTGATATTTTTCACTATACTATCATTTAGCTATGATGGGTATAAAGGGGTGATTCATGGTGTCAAAAATGCGTGGGGATGGATAGCCTTAGCAGCACTTGTTTTTAATATCTCTGATTATTTTTATTTTAATGCAATGACTCTTGCCTTTGCTGCATTAGTGGTCTCTGTCAAAAGACTTTCAGCATTTTTCACAACCCTGGTTGGGGGGGAGATATTTCATGAGAAGAATCTTTTGCATAAATCAGTTGCGAGTCTGGTCATGATAGGCGGTGTTGTTCTTTTGAGTATTTAAGAGAAAAATCTAAATTTATGTAATAAACATTTTCATGTTAATGGATGCAGCATGATATCTTTTATTTATGTTTTTATTGCACTGAATTTTTCTTCGAATAGATTTTCTACAAAAGTTTTAAAAACTGCATTAGATTCTATTTCATCAAGATGACACATATCAGAAAGATTCTTGTAACAACAATGGGCCATGTTGATCATGGGAAATCATCTGTTCTTGATTATATTAGAGGGAGCACTATTGTTGAGAGGGAGGCAGGAAAGATTACCCAGGCAATCGGCGCTTCAATCATTCCAATTGCAACGATTCAGAGAATCTGCGGCAAGTTGCTTGATAGTCTTAATATGAATCTTACGATTCCAGGCATCCTTGCTATTGATACTCCAGGTCATGCAGCATTCACAAATCTCCGGAAAAGAGGCGGCAGCCTTGCTGATATAGCTATTCTTGTAGTTGATGTAAATGAAGGTTTCAAGCCCCAGACTGTTGAGGCTATAGAGATACTGAAGCGGTCCAAGACTCCTTTTGTAGTGGCAGCAAATAAGATTGATTTGCTTCAGGGGTGGAGGCATACAGGAGAATTTCTGATTCCTGCAATAGCAAAGCTTGATGAGGCAGCAACCACTCGGTTTGAAACAAAGCTATACGAGCTTGTTGGAAAACTTTCAGAGATGGGATTGCAGGCAGAGCGATTTGATCGTGTTGAGGATTATACTAAACAGATTCCTATTGTGCCTACATCGGCTCAGACTGGTGATGGCATACCTGAACTTCTGATGGTCATAACTGGATTAGCGCAAAGATTCATGGAACATGCTCTAGAGGTCGATGTAACTGGTCCTGCAAAAGGAACAATACTTGAAGTGAAAGAAGAAAAAGGCCTTGGGATAACAATTGATGTAATAATATATGATGGTAAGTTAAAGGTGAATGAGATATTAGTGATTGGTGGTGTGAATGAACCAGTTGTGACAAAAGTAAAAGCCCTGCTTGAGCCTATACCTCTTGCAGAGATGATGGACAAGAAATCTAAATACCGACATGTAAATGAAGTAAGCGCAGCTACGGGTGTAAAGATAGCAGCTCAAGGAATTAAAGAAGTTGTAGCTGGCATGCCAATCGCAGTTGCAACGCAGGAAACACTTGAACAAGTGAAGGAACAGATACAGAAGCAAGTGCAGGAAGTGCTTATAGAGACAGATAAAGAGGGTATCATAATCAAAGCAGATACTCTTGGAGGGCTTGAGGCTCTTGTTACGCTTCTTAAAGAGAAGGGTATAACCATAAGGCACGCGTCTGTTGGCACAATAACTAAGAAAGATATTTCTAATGCAGAATCAAATTATGATCTTAGCCCTCTCACAACAGTCATACTTGGATTTAATGTAGATTGTGATGTTGGAGTTGGAGACTCTGGAAATGTGAAGGTGCTGATAAATAATGTTATATATAAATTGATAGATGATTTTGAGGAATGGCAGAAGAAGAGGAAGGATGAGCTTGAGGCAGATGAGTTGTCATCGATTACAAGACCCTGGAAAATAGAGATTATGAGTGGTTATATATTTAGGCAGAGCAATCCTGCAGTGGTTGGGGTAAATGTTGAGGCAGGAACATTAAGGTCAAATACTCAGGTGATGAGTGTTGATGGAAAAATTATCGGCACTGTAAAAGGCATTCAGGTAGAGCAAAAGAATGTTGATAAGGCAGAGGTGGGTAAGCAGGTAGCAGTTTCTATTGATGGTCCCACTGTAGGTAGGCAGATAAATGAAGGGGATATTTTATATTGCGAGATTCCTGAGGAGGATTTCAAGAAGCTGAAGGAGTTTAAGCAATATCTTGGCAAAGATGAGAAAGAAATTCTTAAGATTATTGCTCAGATTAAAAGAGAATATAACCCTGTATGGGGTATTTGATAATTGCTTTGTTATAACTTATAGGTATAATTAGGATTTTTGTTTTATTTTTATTTGTAATTCTCTCTTAGATAATCAAATATGAGTTGAGGGGTATATAATCCTGTAGCTGTATTGTCTGGGATTTCTATTCCATACTCTTCTTCGCAAGTCATTATCAGGTCTACCATGTCCAGGCTGTCACCGCCTAATTCTTCCATAAGATTAGAATCTGGCAGTACTTGTTCGATACCTACACTAAGTTTTTCTGCAATCATTTTTTGTAATCCCTTGTATTCTATCATTTTATTTACCTCCTTGGTTTGTGATTTTTGAGGATATAAAGATTTATAAATGATTGCTTTTTTAGTATGTAATAATGAAAGGAATAATAATACTCTTGTTATGCATTGCGGTTGCTTTTGCAATTACTGGGTGCGAAGAAGTTGTCTTAGAACCAGATGTAGTATCAGATGATGAACCTATAGGTGGAAAAAGAGGGACATTGAGCTGTACTGGAGATAGTGATTGCGTCACTGGTGGGTGTTCTGGCACTATTTGTCAGCATAAGGATAGTGAGCCGATAATGACCACGTGTGAATTTAAGCCAGAATATGCCTGCTACAAGCAGATAGAATGTAAGTGTATAAGTAATGGTTGTGTGTGGGATAAGACTGCTGAGTTTGAGATGTGTGTCCAAGATTTAAGGCAGAAGACAGGTGGCATTTGATTTGTGAGATGAATAAGGGTTTTGATTGTAGAAGAGTTTATTCTCTTATTGACTGAGGATAAACAAAAAATTTATAAATGTAAAGTTCTAAGATAGATTTATTATGGTTATGCTGAAAAAAGAAAGCAAAATGAGGCAAGGGATATGAAGAAAAATATAACAATCTTGGGAATGATTGCTGTTCTATTGGTTGGTGTTTGTTATGCTGGCAGTTTTGTTGATGATACTTCTACTGAGTTTGATCTTGGGGTGTATAACTGGACTGCATGGAAGATTAGTGATGTGCTGTTGAGTGGAGAGTTGCCTGATGCAGGTGTTAATTCTGCTGTTGATACTACGGGACTTGTTGGGCTGTGGCATTTGAATGGTGATTGGCAGGATACCAGTGGCAATAATAATGATGGAACTGCTAGTGGCGCAACATTCACAGCTTCATCAAAATTAGGAAGTCATGCAGGGAGTTTTGATGGGGGGAATGATTATGTCAATGTTGGGAGTAATATCATCTTAGATGATATCCCTGTTAAAACTATTGAATTTTGGACTAAATTGAATACACAAACAGGCAATGGAGTGGGTTCTCATTTTTTGAATAAAGGAAGTTCTCCTGGATGGTTTATTGCTACAGATCCTTCTAATAATAGAAATATATTCGGACAAGGTTTTAGTACAACTCATGGGCGTTGGTCATTTCCACAGTTCAGCTTAAATGAATGGCATCACATAGTAGTTGTTTACGACCGCCAATCAACTACAAATAATCCTCTAATATATATTGATGGTATTTCTCAAACAGTTATAGAATATTCAACACCTAATGGAAATGTAAATACTGACAACACAGATAATTTATTAATAAGTGCAGACCCCATATATGATCGGCATGTCAACGGCATAATCGATGAAGTCTCAATCTGGAACAGAAGCCTCTCAGCAGATAAAATCCTTGCGCATTACAATGCGCAGAAAGACAACTACCCCACATCAGGAGATTATGAAAGCAAAGTGTTTGATGCTGGCAGCAATGTGGCATGGGAGAATATAAGCTGGGCAGAG
>JAGLGH010000198.1 GCA_023144115.1 Nanobdellota archaeon
GGCACAATTGTTGATAGTTCTGGTAATGGGAATGATGGGACTCAATCTGGTGGAGTCAATTATGGTGCTGATGGCAAGATTGATAATGCGCTGAGTTTTGATGGTGTGAATGATTATATTTATGTTGGGAATGAAGCGAGTTTTGATTTTGAACGAACCGATGCTTTTACTACGAGTGTTTGGATAAAAGCAGAAGCAACCCCTGGAAAATATTTTTCAGTTATGGGTAAATTGGATTATGTCCTTGGTAATAAAGGTTGGCGTATTTTAAGTGAGTATAATACTGGTACTGGTGTGGTATTTCTTATCACTGATAACCACGGTGTTGATGATGTGAATCTTTTACTAGATCCTGTTTTTGATAATCAATGGCATCATGTGGTTTTTACATATGATGGCAATGGAGTTACTGGTGGTATGAAGGGATATCTTGATGGCATCCTAAAGGCATCTGGTGGTGGTGGCTCTCTAAGTAGCAGTACTTTAAATAATGTTCCCCTCAAGATTGGTGGTAATGACCAATATGGCGTTTATGGAAACGGCATCATCGACGAAGTAGCAATTTTCAACCGCGCATTATCAGCAGACGAAATCCTGGCTCATTACAAACGAGGAGCATTGCGATTGAATATCTCAGCCAAGTCATGCGATGATGCAGACTGTGATGGAGAAACAATATGGGACAAGACATGCACTTCATCGCCTTGCGATATAAGCACACTTTCAAATTCACAATATATGCAGTATAAGATTGATATGCAATCAGATAGCTCTTCAACTTCTGAAGTAAGCAGTGTTAGCGTGTTTTATGGTACTGCAGTTAATCCTTTTATAGTTGGTGGCATAGAATTAATATATAGGATACCTATGGAGATTACAGAGAATTCTGGCAGTAGCCTGACAGATCACCAAGTTTTGTTAACTGTTGATACAGCATCATTGATCTCTGCAGGAAAAATGCAGGCAGATTGCGATGATATTAGGTTTACTGACAGTGATGGTTCAACTGAATTATCATACTGGGTTGAGTCTGACTGCAATACTTCAGATACTAATGTATGGGTTAAAGGGCCAAGTTTGGCAGCAAGTTCAACAAGAACGATTTATATGTATTATGGTAATCCTAGTGTGAGTTCTGCGAGCAATGGAACTAGTACTTTTGAAACTTTCGCAGATGAAGTAGCGGATTGGACAGGTACTGTAACCACAGTTGATGGAAGAGTAAGATTGCTTGATACATCATCAAGTACAATAATGTGGAGTATTCCCTCTACATATAATCAGGACCAGATTTTTGAAATGAAATATAAAACTATATCGTATTCTTCTCAAGCGTATAATTTTTTTAGAATGTCGATGTGGCATGATTCACCTAATCGATTCACTGAACATGCACTTTTTGTCGGTTCTAGATATACTTATCAACCAGGGAATATAGAATATTGGTCATCAGCTCCGTTTGATACTGATTTAGTTCAACGAACGGTTTTAAGAAAATCAGATTCGCAAGTGGATTATTATATATTTCAGAATGGGATAGAACAAGCATCTGCAACGAACATAGCTTTTGGTGCAGGCACTCCTACAGCAATGAGTTCACTTACTTTTTGGGCAGGTAGCACTAATGCATATTGTGATATTCGTGTTGCTTGGGCATTAGTTCGCAAATATGCTTCCTCAGAACCAACTTACACAATAGGTTCAGAACAGCAAAATGTCGCTGCTGAATGCACAGATAATGATGGTGATGGATATGGAGCAGAAGGTACAAACTTAACTCAGTGCGACAACCCGACAGTCCCTGACTGCAATGATACTAATGCAGATATTAATCCAGAGGCTTATGATATCGTCGGCAATGGCATTGATGAGGACTGCTCTGGAGCAGATGCCAGTTATAATTTTAGCATTGAAACAGAGTTTTTGTATCCTTCTGAAATATCCACTTATTATCAGGGAGATGAAGTTTGGTATCAGATCACAATCAGGAGAGATGGGGTATTGTATGACCCTTCTGGCATAGAGTTAAACCTGACAAACCATTATGGCACATTGTATAATTCGCATACAAAATCAGATATGGTTTATGTTTCATCAGGTGTTTATAAAGGATATTTTGATTCTACAACCTTTGATAACAGTGTTCCTGATATAAGGTATGATGTATGGATCTATGGCGATATGGATGAGCAGTTGGACTATAATGTTCATTATGATTTCACATTTCCTGATGGCACAGTACCTTCATTCATCTCAACTGCATACACTTACTTAACAGATGCTCTCAGCAACCACACAGTAAAAGACCTTGTTGTAAATAGTTCTGAAGCAAAAATCGATTGGTCAGGCACAAAGCTTGACCTGCATGAAAGAGAGATAGACCTTGATTCTGCTCTCATAATAGGGGATAGGTCAGCTTATCTTGATTCAGCAACATTTAGCGAACTGAATGATTCTGCGACTCTTACATTCTATAATGTGAATTGCGCATCGGCTTTTGTGTTCTATTCAGAAACAGCAAATACAAGGGTTGCAATACTTGCTGAAAACAAGCAGTGCCTGCCTCCAAGATGCACAGACATACAATGCGCAGGCTCGACATTGACAGTAACAGTCAGCTCTTTCACAGGCTATGCAGCAGAATCAGATGCAAACCTTACAATAGATGCTGATGATCCGAAGTTTGTAGGCGCTGAAGTGCATTTCACAGCAGATTACAGGAATGTGAGTGGTAATGGTTTTATTTCAGGAGCAACCTGTACAATATATTTCACAGACGGAAACTATCCAATGGCTGAAGGCGCTAATATCTATACCTACAACAGGACATTTGTAACAGAAGGATTAAAGAATTACAATGTAACATGTAGCAAGGCAGGATTCAGCACATTAACTGCTTTTGACAATGCTACTATTGCAAGTGTAGAGATTCCTGAGTTTTCAATAATAACTTTGGGGTTGGGTTTGATTGCTGTGTTGGCTGGATTGGTTGTGATGAGGAGAAAGAGATAGCTTGTCACATGCACAAAAATGAACATCCTGCTGCATCCTGACTTCATTTGACTAATTCAATCAGATTTTCTGACAAATGCAATAATCACTTCTTTCTGCTGACCATGCGTAATCTCTTTTTTAGACAACAGTTTGAATTTGTGCATTTCAGCTGCTTTTTCCAGCAAATCATTAATCCTTCCTTCAGTTGAAATAAGTACAATCCTTCCTTTAGGATTAAGTATATAATTAGCCTGATAGAATAATTCTTTGAAGAGTTTTTCCAGTTCCTTGGCTGGAATAAGTTTAGATATTTGTGGGGGGTAGCTGATTATTTTGTCTATTGAATGCTCTTTAAATTTTGTGTCAAGCCATTCAATGTCTGTCCTGCTGAAGTTGATAAGGCTGTTGACAGCAGCAATCTTTGCATTTTTCTCTGCTGCTTTTATGTGTCTCATCTGGTTATCAAATGCATGTATCTTTCCATTTAGTTTTTCTATAATCTTTGCATCTTCTTTCTCAAAATCAAATTCCCTGAATCTCAGAAAGGCAAATTTGTCTTTTGCAAAGAAGTGAATAGATTTTTTTGATAAGAATTGCGCAGCTTCAATTGCAATTGTTCCGCAGCCGCACATAGGATCAATTATTATTTCATTTTCTTTGATGTCAGCTATCTTGAGCATTGCATAAGCAACTCCTGCTTTCAATGCAGTGGGGTGAGTGAATATCCTGTAATCTCTTTTGCTTATGTCTGTGCCAGAAAAATCCACGCAAAAATAGAATGTATTTTTGTCAAGCATGCCTAAGAATGTTATGTCTGGATTGTTAAGGTTGACTTTTGGTGTAAATCCTTGGTTTTCTTTTGTGTTTGCGATGATATTCTCGCCAATCAATGCCTCAATCTCAGTTCTTTCTTCATTACAATCTTTTAAGACTATCGCTCTTGCAGCAAATGATATGTTTTTTTTAATCCATTTTTTAATGTCGCATGATTTTATCATGTCAGTAATCTTATTTTCATCGAAGGTATT
>JAGLGH010000199.1 GCA_023144115.1 Nanobdellota archaeon
GGTGCTGAAGTGCATTTCACAGCAGATTACAGGAATGTGACAGATGACAGCCTCATATCAGGAGCAACCTGCACAATATATTTCACAGACGGAAACTATCCAATGGCTGAAGGCGCAAGCATCTATACATACAACAGGACATTTGTGACAGAAGGGTTAAAGGATTACAATGTAACATGCAGCAAGGCAGGATTCTCAACATTGACTGCTTTTGACAATGCGACAATCACAAGTGTAGAGATTCCTGAGTTTAGTTTAATCACTTTAACATTGGGGCTTATAGCAGTTCTTGCTGGCTTGTTTATAATAAGAAAAAAGCGATAATTTATCATAAGAACAATGACAAAAACTAAAGCCTGGGCTGTTATATTAATCATCCTGATTACTTTTCTTATTACAGCAGCGCAGATATGCTATAAATCAGGTGTAACTATGTTTCCTGAACTTTCTGGCATATTTCTGGTTATTCTTGGCATGTTTTTTTATGTGAGCGGTGCTGTGATGATGATAATCGCATTCAGAGGAGGCGAACTCTCTCTTCTTTATCCTCTCCTTGCTCTGAGTTATATCTGGGTAAGCATTGCCTCTCCTATGTTTTTTGAGGCTGACAGCATGAATCCTCTTAAGTGGGCAGGCGTGTTCATAATCATATTTGGGATATCAGCAATTGGGGTAGGAAGCAGAAAATGAAAGAATCAATAGGAATTCTGCTTATGGTAATATCTGCGTTTGCAGGTTCTATTGGTGCGTTATATCTGAAGAAAGCATCTGATTTCATCTCATTTGATATTATTAAGATTATAAAGAACAGGCCATTATTTGTCGGAATTTTATTTTATGGTTTTGGGACAATGATAGCAATACCTGCATACAGGTTTGCTGAAGTCTCATTGCTCTATCCATTCATTGCAACAAGTTATGTCTGGACATGTATATTATCCTGGCGTTATCTTAAAGAGAGGATGAATATCTGGAAATGGTCTGGCATATTTTTGATTATGGTTGGAGTGACTTTTATTGGGATTGGATATTAAGGTGAGAATATGAAAGATAAAATGGAAAATAAAATTGTTGTAATATCTATCGGCGGATCTATCATTGTACCTGATGCAATAGATACTGCCTTTTTGAAACGCTTCAGAAAGCTTATTCTTGAGCTTGCGCAAGACAAGAGATTTGTGCTTATTAGTGGCGGAGGAAAGACCTGCAGGAAATATAATGATGCTGTGGATAAGATAGTCACTGCTGGAAAAGATGATAAGGACTGGCTTGGCATACAAGCTACTCTGCTTAATGCTTATCTGCTCAAATGCATATTAAGCGAGGTTTCCTGCAGCAAAATAGTTCAGGATCCTGAAGGAGATATAATCTTTGATAAGAAAGTGCTTCTTGCAGGAGGATGGAAGCCAGGCTGGAGCTCAGATTACTGCGCTGTCAGGTTTGCACAGCGCTTTGGCGCATCAACTGTGATCAATATGACAAATACTGATTATGTATATGACAAAGATCCAAACAAACATTCAAATGCAAAGCCGATTCAAAGCCTGGCATGGCAGGATATGAAAAAACTTGTTGGAGATAAATGGTCTCCAGGTTTGAGTCTGCCTTTTGACCCTATTGCTTCAACTGAGGCAGAGAAATCCGGATTCAAAGTGATAATAATCAGCAATGATCTTAAAAACCTGAAGAAATGCATTACAGGCAAAAAGTTTAAAGGAACTGTTATTTCATAATATTATTTATGAGATTTTCTCGTTCACAGCAATTTCATATCTTTTGCTAATCTTAATAAGCAAAGAGCATAAATTCAAGCCTCTTCCTCAAATACTTTTTGAA
>JAGLGH010000002.1 GCA_023144115.1 Nanobdellota archaeon
CCAAGATATGCTCATCAAGAGAATGACAGAAAATCTCTATTAAGATTTTCGCTTTATTCTTTTTGCATATTTCCACATGAAATTGAAATATCCCTTATATGCTCTAGCAGCTGCCTCATTCTCTATTATTATTCCTTCAGGCTCGTCTGTCCATATAAGAATTGCTATCTTATTCCCATAAATATTAGTTACCGCAGGACTCTCTTCTGGAATTGGCAGATATCGATATTCTGTTGTTTTATCATCAAGTTCTTTTCTTCCTTTTCTTATTATCAGTTTTGTCTTGATATTATTCTCTTTTTTCAGCCTGTCAAACTGCAGTGCAAACTCAGGCATCCGTTCTGAAAACTGCCCTTCTGAGCCAAATGCAAAATTATTCTCCCCTGCCCTTGCCATGTCCAGAAATATTGTTTTTATTCCTTTTATTCCTTTATACAGCCTGACCTGACCCTCTATCTTGCTTACTTTTTGCCTTGCATCCAATTCAGGAAGTATTGACCTGACCTCTTCTTCCTGATGCTTGATATAATCTAAAAGCCTTTTAGAACCTGTCGCCTGAAACCATTTTACATTCCCTATCAATACATAGCTGGCAAGACCTTTTTCTATCAGCGTTTTCAAAGAATTATAGCAACTACTCCTGTCAATCTTAGCAAGCTTTGCTATTTTTCCAGCACTGTTTGAGCCATGATCATTAAGAACCAGATAGACTTTTATCTCATTTGGACTGAATCCTAAATCATGAAGTACTTTTTCTGCATCCATTTTTATCTTCTCTACACCTATTCTGTTGTAGAATATTCTACAACTAATATTTAAATCTTGCCTTTGACTCACAAGCAACAGCAACTTAAGAGGTAACAAAATGGAACTGGAACTAAAAGACCTGCAAAAGAAACTGCAAGAGAAGCATCCTAACTGGGCCCAGGACAAGGCAAGATGGATTGCAATGAGGATGCTCTGCAGGGTAAATATGTAAAGAACATAAAAAAGTATAAATGAACAATAAGAAGATTGGGTGAAAAACATGACAAAAAAATATGTCTTAACAGGAGGACCAGGAAGCGGCAAGAGCAGCATAATTCTTGCCCTTGAACAACAGGGAGAATTTGTGATAAGAGAAGCTGCAGAAGATTACATAAGATTCAGACAAGCACAAGACCAGGAGGAACCCTGGACAGAACCAGACTTCCAGGACAGGATACTGGACCTGCAAATCCAGAGAGAATCAAGAATACCTTATTATGCAGAGCGAGTCTTCATTGACAGGGGATTAGCTGACGGGCTGGCTTATGCAGCTGAAGGAACAAAGACACATGAAAGAATAAAAGCAGAGACAAGCAAAACAAAATATGAACAAATCTTCATTATAGAATTACTCAATGAGATTGAAAAAACAACAATAAGGCGCGAGAACTACGAAGAAGCAAAAACAGTAGAAGATAATCTTTATAGAATTTACAAAGAACTTGATTATGAGCCTATAAGAATAAACTCTGGACCTCTTGAAGAAAGGGTCCAGGATATAAAGCTGAAAATAGATGCGATGAATCAAGAGCAGAGGATACGGACCCATGAAAATGGAATAAGATTCTAAACAAGAAGGAGTCAAAAGAAAATGGAATCATTCAAAGGAGAAAAATATATATATAAATACGATAGAAAACGAGACTATCTTACCGAAAAAATTAATAAAAAGATAAAAGGTTATGAGATAGCAGGAGATAAAAAAGCAGATTATCTTAAACAGCAGCTTGAAAAAGTGCGAAGTGGACTAAATGTTCCCAAAGACATCAAAAATGAATACTTTAAGATTAAAAATATGCTTGATGACTATCATCAGGAATGCCACCAAATACATGAAGAAATAAAACAAAAAATAAGAAATTTGTT
>JAGLGH010000020.1 GCA_023144115.1 Nanobdellota archaeon
GTACTCCTCCTTATAGATTGCAGCAACAATTATTCCATTAATAACATTTATCACCAAGCTTTGTATTATCCAATAGATAATAACAGTAGCTGATATTGTCATGTAAAATGGCAGTGCCATCAATCCTCCAAATGAGCTCACAAGCCATATAAGGATTCCGTAATTCATACCTTTTTTTAATCCTTTTCCAGGGATTCCTTTATATAATATTACGAACACTGCTGTAAATAATATAGCTGGAATAAGACCTAATAGAGTTGCCCAAACCATATTGCCTGCTACCTGCTCTGCGGTTTTCCAGATATTTGGGGGTATTTGATAAATCCAATTAAAAAGCCAGCCACAAGTGATAAAACCTAATATGCTTGTTGCAATCCAGACAGCGATTGCAGCCAACGAAATTTTCTTGCAATCCATTTTACAATCCATCTTTATCAACCTCTTGTTTTTTTCTTCTTTCTTTCTATTTTTAACTAGTTCCCCACTTCTCCAATGCCTTGTCCAGATCAGGATGTGTCTTTGCATATTTCTGCAGATTCTGTCTCTTAAGTGCTGCATCAAGTGCCTGCCTTATGGCTCTTGCTCCTGCTATGGTTCCGTCAGGATGGCCATGGCATCCGCCTCCGAACTGCATGATTATATTCTTGCCAAGTATCTTAATCAAAGGAGGAATAAGCCCAGGATGGAGTCCGCCTGATGCTACAGCAAATACTGGCTTCTTGTTGAACCATTTCTGCTCAAGCATATGCTCTTTAGGCTTTGCCCTGATCATATTGTCTTCTATCTCATCACATATATCTTCTGTCTCAATTGGGCTGCCTTCCATCTTTCCAACAGCTGTGCCTATGTGAAGCTGATCAACACCTATGAGCCTTGCAATCTTTGCAATAGTAAGCATTGAGATTCCGTGCTTGGGATTCCTTGTTATTGCACCGTGCATTGCCCTGTGTGCGTGTATCACCATGCCAAGATTAGCATCCCTTATTGTCTGCAGCGCAGACCAGCCAGTGGTCAATATATCAATCATGATATATTCACCTCCAAGGCTTTTCACATGCTTTGCCCGCCTAATCATTTCATTTGTTTCTGCAGTTATGTTTGGCATGTATATCTTCTTATCACCAGTCCTGTCTTCTGCCTTGTCTCTTCTTGCAAGAGTCTCTTCTATTCTCTTGTCAAACTTGTTGAAGCTCATGGAACTCAGGTTCTCATCATCCTTGACAACATCAAGCCCTCCTATCCATGAATCATAAGCTACTTTTGCATGCTGCTTTTCATTAAGGCCTACTTTTGGCTTTACTATTGTGCCTACAAGCGGCCTGTCTTTCACTTTCAATAGCTTTCTTATGCCTGGAATCCCAAACTCAGGTCCTTTAAATGAATCCACAATCTTCTTAGGAAAAATAATGTCCTGCAGCCTAAGATTATTGATAACTTTCATGCCAAATATGTTTCCTGCAATTGAGCTCAGAATCTCTGCCATGTTTCCGGCTTCAAAAAGCTCATTAGGATAAGCTATCTTTACTTCACCTGTCGAATGGTTTATAGAATATACATGCGGCTTCAGCTTTTTTGCAATCTTCTCGTTCATTGTAGAAATAGTTGTCCATGTTCCGATTGATGATTCTCCTGCGATGTGTTCGCATGCCTGCTCAAGAGTTATCTTGTTAGGCTCAACATAATATTCACATACAACATCTTTGTTTGTTGGTTTGTAGTTAATGTCAATATATTTTAGCATAGTAGCACCTCTTTTATTGTGTCTTTGGGAAATCCTGAAATTTAAGTGGTTTTCCTTAGGCAAATCTTTTTTATTATAGTTTATAGGATAGGGTATTAATATATTTTTCTATTGATTTTTTTAAAGAAGTTCCTGCAGGGGTCAGGGAAGAGTTATTAATAATTCAGAAGATTTATTGCTGGTTCATACTGGATTTAAATCTTTTGTTACCTCATTATTCTTAATGTTTCTTATTATTATTATTATTATTATGCATTTTTGTAATAAGATTTTTTACTTTATTGACTAGTAATGAATAATCTCTTTGCCCTGATTTATGCTCCAATACATCAATTCCTAGATTTAGCATCTCTTTAGTATAGCCTATTCTTACTTCTGGATTAAGACTAAGACAACACTGACATATAGGGTAAAATTTAACTTTGTTAAGTTCAGTCTTTTCAACACCCTCTTTTGTAAAATAACGAAGATGATGATCCCCTAAAATCACTGCTTTAGAAGAGCCTACATCTATTTCTTTTAAAGCTTCGGTGATTGTCCCAACAGAGTCCATCTTATCCCTATAAGATGAGATCATAAAACTAGGGTTATCCAAATCTTTTGAAAATGGCAATACTTTGATTCCAGTTATTTCTCCTAATAACTGACAGATATAAATATCTTTTTTATATCTTTTTGATTGAGAAAGAGAATATCTATTGCCTAAAAAACCATTTTCATCGCCATAATCCTGCTTAATCTTTTCTGCTTTTTCTGGATTAAGCTTTGTTTCTAATTCATTAATATCATTATCGTCCTCATCGCATTTCCAATAATGTGTCATATGATCACTTATTGCAACTGGAAGTAAGACTGGATCTTTGCCACTCTTTTTAATATGGTCAGCGACTTGTTTAACCTGCTCAGACCAATCTTCATGTGTCAAATCCTTTATCAAATTATAGAGTGAAACAACATTACTTCCTCTTTTATACATATTGTCGTCTGTAAGCACAAGCCCATAATTGTTAGATAAATCAGTAATAAATCCATTGCATTTCTCATAATCCATTTTTGTGTATTGTTCAGAATCAATACTTTCTATTTTGAGATCATTCTTCAGGATATTTCCAATTACTTTTAATAGTGGGTTATTTCCCCTGTATAGTAATATTGCATTTTTTGCCATTTTTGTTACCTCATTTCTTATTGTTATAAATATTAATTATTTTCATGACTGTTCAAGAGTAATCGATTGGACTATATAAACTTTGGGATAAACAAATTTCAAATTGAGACCTGATATTGTTATGACAACAGATAACTTTATCACATCATTAATATTGTTGTTTAATGCGGAGTTCTTTAACAGTCTGGGAATTAGACTTAATTTGGGGTTAACACTTGCATAGTAGTTACGAAATAAAAAGGTTTATAAATAATTATAATTCTTCATCTTTATGGTGCATTATCAACTATTAGAGAAATTATTTGGATTTGGAGCGAGTCTTGTTGAACAAAAAATAGATTCAATTAAACAAGTTTCAATAAATTCTATCACTACTGAATTAAAAAGATTTCTTGATGATATGTTAGTAGATACAAAACGCTTTGGAACATTAGACAGAGTTATCATTCTTGGAGAGGTGACATTGAATTATGTGTATTCATCTGGTATTGATAATTTTGTAACTCAAATAACCAATGCAATGATTGGACGTCCTTCTTATGGTATGTTATCAGTTTCTGATGAGGATAATACTTATGTTATATTTAGTCCAGATAATACCAAACTACCAGGTAGGTCTATCATGGAAATAACAACAGAAAAGGGTAATGGTTGGAAATTGCATCTGCAACGTTATGGGGATACTGCTCAACCAGGTGCTCAGTTAGATATTACCATCCCACTATTGTCTGAAGTATATTTAGTAAAGGCGAAATAATAGTTTAATTCTCTTAT
>JAGLGH010000200.1 GCA_023144115.1 Nanobdellota archaeon
CCCTTGCCTTCGTATGTTTCAATCTTAAAAGACTGCGAGCTTTTATGCAATCCTTTTAACATTGGGAGTATAGATTCTATCTTGGCTTTTTTTGTATCCAGTATCTCCAGCAATTTCTCAGGAGATGCTGCCTGATAGTATCGTCTTGAGTCTTTTATTACATAACTCACAAGACCTAATCTTAAGAGATTGTCTAATTCAAGATAAGCTGTAGTCCTATTAAGATTAGTTAATTTTGCAAGCCTTGATGCATTGCATGATTTCTCCTTAAGCAATGTAACATATATCCTGGATTCTTTCTCATTAAGCCCGAATTCTTCAAGTATCTCTAATTCCATATTTGCACTAAAGAATGCTAATCAATATTTAAATGTTGTTATTTAATGACAACATAGAATTAAATATTCTATCTCATTCTTAATTAATATGGAGCAAAAACTTAGCGCAGATTATATAAAAACTATAATGGAACAGACTCCAAGACCACATTATTTATGTGGATCTGCAAAATATAGCGTAGAAGGCAACATATATAAGATTCTTACAAAAGCAAATTTCTCATCAGAAAAGAATCCATCAATAGCTGACAGAGTTACTATGTACTTAGATTACCCTCATGTGAATGTTGGTCATTGCTTATTTGGATTATGGAATGCGGTGCATATAATTGCAAAAATAGAGGGATACAAAAAAAGGACATTAAAAAAGAAGAAGCCTATTACTATACAACCTATGGAAAGAGTAATCCCACCGGATACTGAATTAGAATTAGAAGCTGTAATAAGAAAGGAAGAGGAATTTACACGCGAGGGGAAAATACATTCTTCTGGAACAATCTATGGATCATATTCTCTTGATGGAAAAGAATTGGTTAAGATTACTGCAACCTATTATGCAGAGAAATGATTTCTCTTCTTCAACACATCAAGGGTTTCAGAGATATTCTTTATTACAGAGTCAGATTTTCTATAATCTTCTTTAAATCTTTTTGCAAGTTTTCCTTTAGCAAGAAGAACTGTATACAAACCGACAAAATTTGCTCCTTCAACATCTGCAATTGCATTGTCGCCTACCATAATTGCTTCATGGGGTGAAACATTTAATTTATTTAATGCTAATAGAAACATAATAGCATGTGGTTTTTCACTGCCAGCTTCTTCTGATGTGACCAGGATATCAACATATTTGCTAATCTTCAGTTGTTCTAATTTTCTTAATTGGATATGAGTTGTCAAGTCTGATACTATTGCAATCTTAATTCCCTTTTTCTTCAGTTGTTTTAAGACACCTAAGGCCCCTTTTCTTAAATTTATATTTTTCAGCAAAGTATCCCAATAAGTTTTATATAATTTTAAGATTAATGATGGTTCAACAGTATTATGAGTTTTCTCGATAAGCCTTTGAAAATACAAGACTCTATTATGTGAAGAAGCGCTGCCTGCAAGTTCCCTATGAATCTCACACTTAGCCAGATTAAATAATTTTATAAATCTGGAAAAAGAGATTGAGATATAGTTTGTCAGAATTTTATGAACTTCTTTCAAAGATTTCTTATGAGGTGTATCATAATCATATAATGTGTTATCCAAGTCAAAAAGCACAGCTTTAGTTGCCATAATCCACTAATCAGATATTCTTCTTAATAAACTTTTCTAATTCTTTATAAAATATGAAATACTTTCTAAACACCAGATTAATAATCTATGAAATTTTCTAATCCCTCGTACAAACATTTAAATAATCAATAATTTACAATATCACCATGCTTAACATATTTCACAGGCACAGGAAACACATAACTAAAATAGAAAACTTAGGTCTTGTAGGATTAGTTCTCACTATAGGAGTCGCTTCTATTGATTCAGTATGGGCAATTTACCTGTTCAGTTTCCTGAAGAGCGAGGCAAAGGTAGGTTTTATTGCAGGCATATTTACAGCAGTATCATTTTTCGCTTCCCTTGCGCTTGTGCCTTTTATTGAGCGCATGGATGAAAGCAGGATGTACAAGTGGATTATCTTCATAAATGGAATGCTATATCTGGCATTTGCGATAAACCGCAGTTTTATCATTATGATAATCCTGGCAATAGCTAATGTCATCATAGTTACTACAAGGGTTACAACTTTTGGCATAATAACAAGGAACGAATCCAAAATAAAGGATATAAGCAAGGACGAAGGCATGATATATACTCTCCTCAACATAGGCTGGCTTGTCGGACCGCTTATAGGAGGATTTGCAGCAGACAAGTTTTCTATCAATTTTGTATTCCTGCTTGCATTTATATTTGTGATGATGTCTTTTCTTATGAGCCTGCGCATCAGATTAAAAAGGTCAAGGATTGCAGAAAAGAACCATAAGCATCTGCTCAGGAATTTCATCCAATATTTTAAGAAATGGAATAGGATATCAGCCTATATTTTTGCATGCGGAGTAGCATTCTGGTGGGGATTTATCTTTATATTCATGCCGCTTGAGATTGTTAAAAGTGGACTAAGCTTGAGTTATGTGGGCATTTTCCTTTTTTTTATTACTTTTCCTGTCATATTTCTGGAATATCATGCTGGAAAAATTGCTGATAAGCAAGGCTGCAAGAAATTTTTCGTAAGAGGATTTCTGCTGCTTTCATTGATATCAGGCTGCCTTTTCTTTGTAAATAATATTTTTATCATAGCTCTTATCCTTATCCTTGCAAGCTTTGTTCTTGCATATATAGAGCCGCTACAGGAATCATATTTCTTTAAATGCATAAAAAAGAAAGACGAAGAAAGATATTATCCTATATTTATCACAAATAAAGCAATAGCCCAGACAGTGAGCAGAATTCTGATCGCATCTATCCTGCTGGTATTCAGCTTCAATTACATATTCATCACAGTTTCTTTGGTCATGTTTGCAATGTTTTTTGCAGCTCTTCATATTAAAGATCCTATTGCAAACCATACTGGAATGAAAGTTAAATAATAAGTTTACATAAGATTCAAATACATTATATCCTTGGGTTGATATTGTTTACTAGGAAGTCCTGCTTCTTCTGCTACATATGCAGGTACGGCAATTCCAGAATTAAGTTGTGCATAATCACATAGATCTTTTCCATTAATCATCGCACTAACTCCCCATCCTATGTCTAAAGGTACAACTGCTGATATGCCCTTATATCTATCTTTTAATTCTGATTGCCCAAAAGATTCAGCAACTTTTCCAATATCAATCAAAATGTATCTCTCTGAATCAGGCAGGATTTCTCCTTCAAATTCTGCTGCAATTGAATTCAAAACATCAGCTAGCCCATTTGTCATTTTTTAAGCCTCCATAGCTTTATTTATTATACTCAGAAATGTTAATACTCCAACCTTAAGGTTGGAGATTTTGACATTTCTGGTCGAACTCCTCCCAGAGGGATACCCAATATTTATGTTAGGGAGGAGTTCATTTTAAAAATAAGAGATGTTATATAAACCTATTGAGAGTATCTCTCTTTAAGAGTAGCAAATTACCATTATTATCCTATCAATCTTGCCTGGAAAAATTGACTGTCGATTAAGATAAATATATAAAGGAGTTCGATACAATCATGAAATATGCCTGCATATTAGATCAAAAAATGAAAATAAAAACTAAATTAATTGTTGGTTTTAGCATAATTACTTTACTTATTCTGGTTATTGCTCTGATTGCAATAAATTCATCTAAAAAAGTTCATGAAACTTTTCAGGAATTAGAAGAGGATATCATACCTGGTGCAATAGCAATGGGAGATATGGAAGGATATGTTCAGGAAATCAAAGCAATAACTTTTTCTTATATTATATCAAATAATAGATCAAATATAAACAATAGTTTAGGAATTAAAATTTCAGGGAAAGAGTGCTTATTAGAAGCTATTGAATCACTTGAGGTTGCTGTTGCAATGCATAAAGCGCATGAGATACACATTGGTATAGAAGAACAAAAATTAGCAGAAGAATTAGAATTAAACGCCCAAAAATTGAGTTCTGCAACTTTAAAAATAATTGAAGAAAAAGACAAAGGAACAGATACAGATATACTAATAAATAATTTATTTGAAAATTTTGGTCCGCATTTCAGACTGTTAATCAACCAAATTAAAGAGCATAAAGCAGTTCACCTGGAAGAATTAGAAGAAGCAATGGGAATCGTTTCTCAAATAGAAAGACTTAGCTATAAAATTATTTTAATATCTTGCTTTATAATAATAATTTTAGCATTTATCACTAATCGTTGGGTCTCATTTTCAATCATCAAACCATTATCAAAATTAACAAAGGGTGTTGAAATGATTGGCAAAGGAGATATGAATCATAAGATTAAAGTTAAATCAAATGATGAGATTACTGAGTTAGCAACTGCATTCAATAAAATGACTAATGATTTAACAAAATCAAAAAAAGACCTTCAAAAATACAACCAAAAACTGGAAAAAAGCGTTCAAGAAAGAACTAAAGAACTGCAATCAAAAATGAAAGAGCTTGAAAGATTCAATAGAATTATGGTTGATAGAGAAATTAAAATGATTGATCTTAAGAAAAAAATAAAAGAGTTAGAGGGTAATAAATAATTATGAAAGACAAAGACATGTTCCTTGGCACAGCATCAAAAAAAGATGGCAAGATAACAATCATTCCTATACCTTATGAAGGCGCATGCTCTGCCCAGAGAGGGACTGCTGATGGTCCTAAAGCGATAATAAGAGCATCACTAAATCTAGAACTTTATGATGATGAACTGGACAGTGATATGTCAAAGATGGGCATAAGAACACTGCAGGAGATTGATCCAGAATCAAGTCCAGAAGAAATGGTTGATGAGATTGAGGCTGTTATTGCAAAAGAACTTCTTAAAGATAACTTTCCTGTGATTATTGGCGGCTGTCATACTGTAACAATAGGGGCTATCAAGGCAATGCGCAAAAGATTTAATAACCTCTCAGTTCTTTCACTGGATGCTCATGCTGACCTGAAGGATAAGTATGATGGAATAAGATTAAGCCATGCCTGCGTGATGGCAAGAGTCAATGAGCTATGCAGTTCAGTGACAGCAGGAGTCAGGAGTCTTGATAAAAATGAGGTTCAGACTATAAGAAATGGTGAGAATCCTGTTTTTTTCGCAAGAGAAATAGTTTCTAAAAAAGACTGGCATGAAAAAGCCATATCTTCGCTTTCTGAGAATCTATATATAACCATTGACCTTGATGTATTTGATCCATCTATCATGGCTTCTACTGGGACGCCTGAGCCAGGAGGGATGCTCTGGTATGAAGTGCTTGCATTCCTGAAAAAAGTATGCAAAAAAAAGAATGTTATTGGATTTGATATTGTTGAACTTAAGCCCAGAAAAGATGAGTTTAGCTGCGATTTTCTTGCTGCAAAACTAGTGTATAAGATGATTGGATATTGCAAAGGAAAATAAGAGTTAAATTTTTAAAGTTTGACATATAAAGATATGATATGAATCCTATCATAAGCATACTGATGCTTTGCGCAGTTATTATAGCAATGCTAATTATGCTCTTTATCTTATATTTCTACAGGGATCCTAAAAGAGTGATTCCTAAAGGAAATGTAATTGTATCTCCAGCAGATGGGAAAATAATAGC
>JAGLGH010000201.1 GCA_023144115.1 Nanobdellota archaeon
GCGCGACTGTGGTCTAGCGGTATGACAGTGGCTTCCCAAGCCTCTAACCCGGGTTCGATCCCCGGCAGTCGCATATTGGGGTAAGTTTTTGGAGGGTTGGACATAAGGGTTCGATGGTAACTATACTACATGATAAAACCGGAAATCGGGTGGCTGAGAATTATTTAACAGGCATTGGACTTAATTCTAGGGTATGTGACTTCAACGTGAGGTATTAATACAAAAGCAATAAATTTTGGCAATCCTTTAATAGTTGAGATAGCTTACTAGTTCTTAAATGTATGAATACAAAGTTAGATTATGTCATAAGGGGTGATTAAATTGCTTGAGATAGAACAGCTTTTGAAGAAAGTTATATTTAGATTGGATTTTCTGGGTGAAATTAAACTTTCTCAGCAAACTGTGGATCATTTCAAAAGAGATCTATCAGAATATTTCCCTGAATTTGGGGAGCAGGATAAAATATTTGTAGAAGTCCTAGTAAATGAAGCTCAGAAAACAACAAAAGAAAAACGATTTAAATCCTTTTCTTTTAAAAATGATGAGACTAATAATTCAATAACTTTAGAACCGTATGCAATTATATTAGAAGTTAAAGAGTATATCACTTATGAAGATTTCAAAGAGGTTGTACAGAAAATTAACCGAATTTTAGAGGGCGAAAATTCCTCTGCAAAAATATCCCGAATAGGTCTTCGATATATAAATCAGATAATTATTAATGAGGGAAATCCTTTGGAATGGACTGGATTAATTAAAGATTCACTTATTTCAAGTCTCAATTTTGTCCAAGAGAAAAATCAATTATCAAGATTAATGGGGATAATAGAGTTAAATCGATCGGATTATTTAATTAGATTCCAATATGGATGGTTTAATAGTGAATATCCAAATCCAATAGCAAAAAAGGAATTTTTACTTGATTATGATTGTTATTCAGAAAATGAAACTGATATTTCTGCTATAATTGGTCAAATTGATATGTTTCACAGTGCAATTAAAGATTTGTTTAATAAAAGTATTTTAGATGGTTTGAACGATATTATGGATGGTTAAAATATGTCTGATAACAAGATAGAAGATGATTTTTACTTTGGTGAATCAAAAACTGTAGCATCAACTTCAATAAAACTAAAGAAAGATATTAAATCTCCATTCGATGATATAGATTTCGAAGATTATGAGAAGACAAAAGTAAAAAGAAAAATATTAGGCTATGTTTCTAAAAGAAATTAATTCCTGCTATATTAAACTAGCTATTAAAAGAATCAATCAAGGGGACATACTTCGAAATATTAATGTTATTGATTGGAGTTATACTGATAATGATATTGAAATTGGTAAATTAACTTTGCCATATGCAATAGTAATAAGTCAAGATTGTGATCTTGACAAAGATTTTGAGAATCGATCAAAATCAGACTCTGACAAGCATGATAAATATTTACGCACTATATTGATTTGCCCTGCTTACATTGCAGCCGATTTTAAGGTGGGAGATCACTTAAAAGAACTTGAACTTAAGATGGAGACATGGAACTCAAAAAGATTTAGTTTAATAAAAAACCAAAATAATACCAGATTTCATTATTTAGAACAAAATCAAGACTTACAAGTACCAGAGTTAATAGTAGATTTCAAGCATTATTATACGATCC
>JAGLGH010000202.1 GCA_023144115.1 Nanobdellota archaeon
CTTATCATTTTATACGATTACTGTGCGCTTAAAATATCATCTAAAATAGAGATGGCCAGTTCAAGATGCGGATAAACTTCACCCTGAGCAGAACAATTCATAATCCAGTCATTCTGGTCAGGAGCAGCAGGATCATCTAAGGCACAGCCGTCAAATTTTCCAGCAATATCATCTCTTAGCTTATCGAGCATGTTTGAGCCATAGTTGCCTTTTAGATAGTTGAGGATCACCGAAATAATTTTGTTTGTCAGCGCATTTTTATTGTTGTAATTATTAATATCGCTGTTATCAAGGCCGTTGATCGCAATAATGGCTTTCATCAGCGCATCGATAAAATCATCGATATTATCTGCATCGATAGCCAAAATCGTCGCATTGCTCGGATCGCTGTCCAACAAGCCATCATTGACCACCAGGCTAATAAGGTACAATCCCTGGATGTCAGGCACATAGTTTGGATCTACCACCAAAGGATCGCTAAGGTCCGCAAAGCTGCCTTTGGGTTTAGAGACCATATCCCAACTGTAGGTGAGGGGATCCAAATTAGCATCGTAGCTGCCGCTTCCATCAAGAAATACCAGCTGCCCGACAATTGCCACCTGGTTTCCTCCGGCATCAGCCACTGGTTTTACATTTCCTGAGGTCACTACAACCTCATCGGGAACACTAATTGTGCCCAAGTCATCGGTTACCACCAACTCGATAATATAGGTGCCAAGCAAATCTGCCACAAAGGTTGGCTGAGCGTCATTTGGATTAGACAATGTTGCTACACTATCACGGGGGCTGCTGGTAATGGCCCAGGCATAGGTGATGGGGTCGCCGTCTGGATCAAAGCTTTGGCTTCCGTCGAGTTGAATTAAAATGTTTTCATTGTCAAAATGCTGGTCTGCGCCGGCATCAGCCACAGGTGCTGAATTGTGCGTGCTAACAACTACAAATGCAGGTTCACTTGCCAAACCCAAGCTGTCGGTGACCACCAGCTGAACGACGTAATCGCCATTTACATCGGTTTCAATAAAAACTTGCGCTCCACCAGAATCATCGGCATTGACAGATTCAGATAAAATCGCTGCGCTTCCTTCCGGCTTGGAGACTACCTGCCACTCATAAGTAAGGGGATAATTTTTATCTGGATCATAGCTGCCTGAAGCATCCAAAAGGGCTAAATCTCCTACCAATACAGTTTGATCTGCTCCCCCATCAGCAACTGGCTGAAGATTTTCTGCAGCGGCACCCCCATCGGAATTATTGGAACCACCGCTACTGCCACCACTGCATCCGTAAAGAAGCATGAGCAATACCGACATTATTATCAGAGTAAAAGTTGCTTTTTTCATGAAAAACCTCCTTTTTGAGTGATGCTTTTATGCACCCCCGATTGAAATTGAATATGTTTTACTTTTTTATCTATCATTCTTGATATTAGTTTTACCGTCTTAAAAAAAAAGGACTCCCCGCTATATACACGGAGAGTCCTGTTACTTTCTTGACACCACGGTTTTTCTCGTGTTAATTATATATTATCCGTGGCAGACTTCTGTGCGTGGTTGCGGATTTTTCTATCAGCCCAGCTAAGTGTGGCAGCACATGGCTGGGCTTTTTTTATACTTAGTTTATCTGGTCAGCTTTTGCGTTCAATTAAAACGCAATCTTTGCTATTTGCGAATTAATGCTAAATCTGTGCCAGAATTACTAATACAATAATTACAAGGTGTTATAAAATTTTTTCTGCAAATATAAGAAAAAAAATGCAATTAGTGTGAAGTTTATTTCTTATTGTAGAGTAGATTTTATGAAATAATAATTTGTGGCAATTGAGATGTCTTGAGGAAAAAGTACTGATAACAAATATGAGCATTATCAAAGTTGCATCCGTTTGCTTTCAACTCACTAAATGAAAAGATTTAAATACCTTCAAATTACAATTTGATATGTCTCATTTGTTTCAATTAGACTATGGGGCTGAACCAGAGTGGCAGATAATATCAGGCGAGAGAAATTAACTTTGGTAAAAAAACGATAGTTCTTAAAGTATCTTCGATAGTTTTTTTTGAATGTTTTTATGAAGGTATGCTTTGGGAAACTCAGTTTTTCAGATTCTTAAAAACTCTTGAGATATGATAGTTCTTTAAACTTTTGATCTTTTTGTATTGAGGACACACTGAAGGTCAAAAGAACTTTTTCCATTTTTGGCTTTTCGTCTATCTGTGCCGCTTCTTCTTTCTGGAATATAAACAGTATAAGAAAACTCCCGGCGATCATCTTCTGATCGCCTATCAACTTTCCTTTGAGAGGCAAAAAGAAAAATATAGGTTATCACAGATTTAAATAAATATCGGATTTTTCCGAACAGTTTTATGTGTCTATGAAAATTTGAAGGCATAAGAATATTCAATCCAAGACGCTCCAAAGAAAGTCATTGCAAAAATCGGGATTTAATCTATCAGGATAAAACATCCAAAAGATCATTATATAAATTGTAATCTTATTTTTTTCACTTGCTCAAAATGAACTGAGTCCTAATTAGATTAACCCATACCTCTTTGGTTGCTCTGGATTACAATTCACAGTTATTGATTTTTTTATTCACTTTTTCTTTTAATCCACTTTTTACCAACGAAAGTAAAAATGATATCTTACTTAACTGCAGAATTTTAGTATTTTGATTCGCTTTGTTGAACATCTTATTCCCCCAAAAAGGCGTGAAATTAGTTTTTGACGTGACAACCCATCACAAATATTAGCAAGCTCTTGAGCGCCAGTCCCCCAGAGGTGGGGTTGATGCATTTTTGATATAGCTTCTATTGTGTTTTTACATTGGATAGCTCAATTTCCACGCGGCGGTTCATCCGTCTGCCTTCGAGCGTTTTGTTGGAACCGATAAATTTCTGCGCCCCGTGACCGAATGTCTGTATTTTATCGGATTCAATACCTTTGTCCACCAGATAGGCCTTAACTACACTGACGCGCACATCAGCGATCATTTCATTGTAGGACTTGTCCCCGTATGAATCGGTATAGCCATTGAGGGTAATATCAGCAGCAGAATTATTGTCGATGATTTCAATAACCCGATCAAGTTTTTCCTTGGCTTTATCCGAAAGCTCCTTTGAATTCTGGCTGAAATAAATAATGAGAACAGAGTTGTTAAGAATCTCTGCGACTTTTTCCGGGCTGCGGTCCCATGCCTGATCACCGGCTTCTACGACAGGCGCCGCACCAGCCAGTTGTTGATTGGCGCTGTCATCAAGGTTTTCTACGGTAATTTCCGGTTTGGAATTATCTTTTCCGCCCTGATCCAGCCGCTCATGAATAATTTCATTGATTTGGTCTGCAACCCGCTTGTCCCCAAACCCCACGCTACCAGTTCTGACAGAAACTTTTGTAGAATTCCGGCTGATCCGTACCACTTCGACGACAACTGGTGTTCCATTCGGACGCTGGGCTTTTAAAGTGGTTTTTAAACCATCTGCTATTGTTTCAGTTACCGGAATTTTCAATTCTTCCAAAGTCTCACTGCTGGCCTGAACAGTGGTCTGGTATTCTGATGGATACGTCTTTATTGAGCCGCCCGGCAGGCCGGCACATCCTACCAGAACAGCAAGACATAAAAAGACAGTCAAAAAGACAGATTTTAATTCAGGGTCAAACGTAATTATTTTAGATGGTTGTTTCATAATTGAATTTACCTATCAAAGTCTATTCGTTTTTTCTTATAAGATGATGAAAGTAGAAACCAATTTTTTCTATTCTTTAATATGACAGATTCTATTTCCCTTTTTCTTTCAAGT
>JAGLGH010000203.1 GCA_023144115.1 Nanobdellota archaeon
CTATTCCTACAATCGTTATCGCAGGATTTCCAAACATAGGCAAGACAACATTGCTGTATAAGCTTACAGGCTCAAAGCCAGAGATAAACAGTTATGCTTTCACAACAAAAGGCATAAATGTCTCTTATTATAAAAACGAAAGCAAGAAGATACAGCTGCTTGACACTCCTGGAACTCTTGACAGGTTCAATAAGATGAACTATATCGAGAAGCAGGCATATCTTGCAATCACACTGCTTGCAGAGAAAATAATCTACATCTTTGATCTGACTGAGCCATATCCAATAGAATCACAGCTTAAGCTTTACAAGAGCCTCACTGAACTTGGAAAGCCTGTTGTATGCTTCCTTTCAAAGACAGATATAATTGATAAGAAAATTATTGAAGAATTTGCAAAGAAGCATAAATGCATTAAGGATATTAAAAAGCTTGAGAAGGAAATCATCAATCAGGAAAATTAGTTAATTAATCTTCAGAAAATTATTATTAATCAAAGATTGCCTTATAGAATGGAGAATAAAAACAAAAAAGTCGAGCTATTGCTTCCAGCAGGAAATGAGGACTGCCTGAGAGCTGCTGTTAATAATGGGGCAGATGCAGTTTATCTGGGCATGAACAAATTCAATGCCAGGCAAAGCGCTTCTAACTTTAATGCAAATAACATATCCAGAGTGATAAGCTATTGCCATAAGAGAAATGTCAAAGTCTATATTGCCCTTAATACGCTTGTCAAAAATCATGAGATTGGACAGTATTTTGAACTTATGGATGCAGCATACTCTGCAAAAGCAGATGCAGTTATCATCCAGGATCCATGTTTTATTCCTCTAATCAAAAAGAATTTTCCTGGTCTTAAAATACACCTTTCAACACAAGCGACAGTTGTCAATAGTTATTCTATCCCTAAGGATATTGAAAGGGTGATACTTGCAAGGGAATTATCAATTGATGAAATTCAGGAGATCTCCTCTGGCAATTCAACTGAGGTTTTTGTGCATGGCGCATTATGTTTTAGCTATAGCGGACAGTGCCTGTTTTCTTCAGTAGTCGGAACAAGAAGCGGCAACAGGGGGATATGTGCACAGCCCTGCAGAAAAAGATACAACAATAAATATAATCTCAGCACAATGGACTTATGCATGCTGGAAAAAATTCCTGAGTTGATTAAGGCAGGCGTCTCTTCATTCAAGATAGAAGGGAGATTAAGAAGCCCTGTCTATGTTGCCACAGCAGCAAGAATCTACCGCAAATATATTGATTTGTGTTATGATGAGAATAATAATGAGAAAAAGAACAGCAAGTTTGTTGTTGAAGAAAAAGACATTGATGATCTGAAGATTGCATTCAACAGGGAATTTACCACAGGTTTTGCTTTTGGAGATAATATTGTTGATACAAGAAAACCTATGAATCGCGGGCTGTATATTGGTCAGATGAGACATGGGATTATACATCTGAAAAAAGGTCTCAAGGTTGGCGATGGAATTGCGTTTTGGCTGGCAGATAAAGTAATAGGCCAGAAAGTGAGCAGCATATTGAAACAAGGCGTTTCTGTAAAACAGGCATCTGCAGGAGACATAACAGATATCTCTGCAATCAAAAAAGCCAGGGATATGGAAAACATCCAGGTTTATAAGACTTCTTCAGTTGATATGAAAGCCCATCTTGGTGATGAGATTAGCCTGGCAAGACAAGATACAAGTAAAATAAAAAGTAAAAATAAAATAATGCTTCCTCAATTTAAGAAACAGGAAAATAAAGATCAATGCAGAATATTTGTCAAGACCTATAATCAGAAATCAGCACTTGAGGCAGACAAGGCAAAAGCAGATATTGTCTATTATGACATATTGAAACAAGACTGCCATGAAATAAAGTGCTTATTGAAACATTCAAAGTTTTTTGTCTATACTCCAAGAATAGTCTCAGATAAGAAGATTAATGATATTGTCAAGCTGATAGAGAAGATAAGACCTGATGGCGTGCTTGTCGCTAATAGAGGCCTGCTGAAATCTCTCAGTCAACATCCCATGCCTCTTACACTGCATCTTGATTATTCTTTCAATTGCTTCAATGACATTGATTTAAACTGCTATCAGGGAATACCAATATGCTCTCCTGAACTTAATTTTAATGAGATGTCTGCCTTGAAAAATAAGAAATTCATTGCAATGGTACATGGTGATATTGTGCTGATGACTACAAAACAAAGATTGGTTATGCCTGAACTTATAGATGATGAATCACGGCACTTTAAAGTAAGAGAATCACATGGAGTTTATGAGATCCTGAATTGCAGGCAGCTTGGGCTTTTCAATCATCTTAGGGATTATCTGAAGCAAGGAATAAAATATTTTTATATAGACATCTCAAAAGATGTTGGCAAATATGTAAGAATCTATCGGAAAATACTGAATCTGGAGCAATTCGATGACAGGAAGATAAGTAAGGGATATACCCAGGGACATCTAAAAAGAGGAGTGAATTAACAGATATTTAGCTATTGCATGCTCACCTCCCTTAGAAGCTCAACCTCATTCTCATGCAGCCAATTAGCCACATCATCATTAGTATAATCGCAGTTCATGATATCTTTCAATATTGTCTTCTTATCATCTTGCTCTCTATTTTTGAAATATTCAATAAATTCATCAGCATCTCTTTTATACAAGCGCATATAATCCAGATTCACTTCTTTAAAACCCTTATCCCACAGGAAATAATCATATGTTGAGTTTCTTTCCTGGATCTGTCTCAGAGCATTGAATGCTTGCTCTTGAGCATCCTTATTCACAACATCAAAATATTCTCCGAAGTTCTTCTCATCTAGGTATGCATTATATAAAATATCAGTTATGATCTCAATGTTTGTGATAGTCCCTAATATCCTCTGATTTAAATATATATTATGCTCTTGTGCAGGCAAGGCAAAAGCAAATTCTTTGAACTCATGGGTTATATTATATAATTTAAAGATAGGTTTTAGAGAATCAATCTCGCAAAAACCCTGGTTTATATTAGCAGGAATCTTCAGTTCTGCATCTTTAAATCTTGGTCCAATCATCTTGTTGCTTTCAATCTTTTCTACCAGATAATATCTATCTGTTTTTTTACCCTGGATAATATCTCCAATTTCTATAGAATCACTGTCCTTAAATGGAAAATAGAATTGTGATGAGTTTTCTTTATTAAATGTCAATTTGATTTCTGATTTTCCCGTCTCAATATCAGTGCCTATGGAAGAATAAGTTTCATAATCTGCGATAAAATTCTGTATTTCTAAGACTTCTAAAGCCTTGCGTACAAAATAAGGAACATCTTTATAATATTCTTTTTTTAATATTCTTTCTTCTTCTTCTCCAATTATAGCAGCAGGTGTGATTAAAGTATCGCACGATTCTCCACCCAGCTTAGTTTTGTTTCCTTCAGCAAAAAGATAATTAGCTTGAGGATATTTTTGTTTTAAATTGGATAATGATAATTTATCATATTTT
>JAGLGH010000204.1 GCA_023144115.1 Nanobdellota archaeon
GAGAATGATTCTGTTGTATTTGATGTGGAAGAAGGAGACAGAGGACCAAAAGCGGTCAATGTTAGCAAAGAATAAATCTTTATTTGTAAATTGAATCACGAACAAAACTCTTATTTTTCTATTAAAATTTTTTTATAAATTGAGGATGATTGGGATTTAAAAAAGTTTTTGCGAACTGAAAATTGGAAAATCGCCTGGCGATTTAGCGTAAGCAACCAAATTTCTCTATAAATCCTTGTTAAGTGTGTTTCCTGTACATAATGTGGGAGACTTGCGTCCTTAAAATTCGAGTCAAAGGCAACACATAAAAAACAAGATTTAAATGGGCAAAAGTTTAAGTTCGATAAGTTTATCATGAACAATCTTATATACTTCATCCTTAGTATTTTTTATTACATCAATTGATAAATCAGCTGTTTTTTTAATTGGTTCAACATATTTTATATGCATGGGAATTAAAATTTTATTATTATATTCTGATTCATCATTATAAGTGATTTTATCCCTTCTTTTCATACTTTCAGAAATTGGAATATCTAAGAAAATTTTAAAATCAAATAAATCTCTTATTTTTTTATCATAAAGGCTCATATAACCTTCAACAATTATAATCTTTTTAGATCTTAAAACATGTTTTATTCTTCCTTTTTCTTCATATGCTGGATTAAGAATACTGCTTTTAGTCATAATTTCGACTTCCTTGTTGTTTTTTAATTGAATTAAGTCAGAATATAATTGTTCAAAATTGATTGCATCAGGATGATCCCAATTTCTCATACCTTCAAAAAAAGGAACATCCATTTCTTCTTTTTGATAATCATCAAAGTGGACAACTTCAATTAAATCAGGATATTTATCTCTTAATCCATAAGATAAAGTTGATTTTCCGCAACCTGATCCTCCTGCAATTCCAATTAAAAAATGATTCATAAAACCTGGATAATATTGATATTTATTAAACTTTTGCTCCTATTAACTTTATAATCCTTGAAAATTATTGTGTGCTTGGATC
This sequence comes from Nanobdellota archaeon, assembly GCA_023144115.1. Taxonomy (GTDB): domain Archaea; phylum Nanobdellota; class Nanobdellia; order Woesearchaeales; family JAGLGH01; genus JAGLGH01. The sequence goes on from JAGLGH010000204.1 coordinate 1,013, forward strand.
ACTAACCCTGCCTAAGAATAATATATTGCCTGTATCTTTTTGCTGAATTATAAATATAAATGGATGATCTGCGCGAAATCTTGGAACAGGTGGAGGTAATGATGTAATGCCCACAATAACAGCAGTTGCAGCAGCTGCTTCAGTTCCTTCTTCATTCACTTCAACAAATGCCTGATGGATTACATCTTGAATCTTCAAATCTTTTGTTCCATCCATTCCAGAAAAATCAGCAGGAGGAACATTAAAAGCTGATGCCATTCCCATTTCTTTTAAAGCTTCAGCCATGAAATATTTTGTTTCAAATTTAAATTTTGGAATAAAAATATCCACTCTTTGTTCATTAAGCATATTTTTCCATTCAGATAGTTTTTCATTAGTAATAGATTCTTCCATAGTATCAATATTATCTTCCTTTGGAAGAAGTATTAACATAGATAGATCTTCACCCTCATAAGGTATTTCAAGTATTTGAATATCATCAGTCTCAGCATATTTGAATTTTGCATCATCCCCAGTTGATCTCATCATAGGAGTTTTAACTTTTTGACCAGAAATTGTTGAAAAATCTTCATCTCTTGTATCATCCTTATCAAATTGTTTAACCCATGTACCTTTGAAATAAATTGCATTTGTTAAAATTAATCTCGTTAATGAATTTAAAACCCCCTGGGGAATTAAATCCTTGATCTTGTTGTTTGTTTGGTCTTCAACCCATGTGTTTATAATCTCGCGGGATTTTTCACTTTCCCCAGCAAAATCAAGATTGGTTACTTTACCACCATAGTATTTTTCAACAATATCTGTATATTCATCTAAGAATTTATAATTTTTCTGTGCCCATAATGCATTTGCAGTAGAAAGTTTATATCCTTTATCTTTTTGGTTTATATCATTGTAGATTTTTGCGATATTAGCCCTTCTAAGATTATCATCCTCAGGAATATGCAGAACTGATTGCATCTCTTCTGCAGTTTGTCCCATTGCTCCTTCAGAAGTCATTGTTAGGGCAATTAAAATGCTGTATGGTGAAAAGAAAATATTATCACCATCAGACTCTTTTTTAAATTGAGAATATAAATCAAATGCAAGTTCATTATTTGCTTCAACAACAGCATTAACCCCTTCCAGAGTTGACCCATCATCATCCACTGGGGTGGCAGGTTGTTTTCCACAACCATATGAGAATATGCTTACCCCGAGTGCAATAATTAAAATTATTCCAACTGAAATAAGTTTTTGCTTCACATGACTGAATAAAATTATATAATATATAAATGTATTGTTAGATTGTGAGTGAAAAGTCTGCTATTCAAGGAGCACCAGCATCATCAGTCAAATCTTCTAGAATTGGTTTTACAATAGATTCAAATTCTTCAAAAGATTTATAAAAATGAGCTTCAATATCTAACTTTTTTGCTTCATCAACATTTTTCTGTGAATCATCAAAAAACATAATTTCAGGATGATAAATCTTATGCTTATTTTTCATTTTATTTAGAATAAATTCATAGAATTCTCTATCAGGTTTTTTATAACCAATTTCAGCAGATGAAAACACATGGTCAAAAAGATCTTCAAATCTCATATTCTCTCTCATGTATTGTGTCCTGTATTTTTCTTGATTTGTAGCAATATAACATTTAACTCCTTTTTTTCTCAATTTTTTGATGATTTCAACCATTTGTTCATCAACATTATGACTTACATTAAACCAAAACTGCAAAAATTCTTCAACAGTTCCCCCCCATTTCCATTTTGGGAGCCATGGTTTAACTAATTCAATTAAATCTGCTTTACCAACAATACATTTTTGGAAGTCTCCTTTAAAAAAAGGGATCATCTCATCATTAGTAACATTATGTTTTTTTTGATATTGGAGACTAAACCTTTCTGAATTGATTACAACTCCATCTGCATCAAATAATATGCATTTTATAGCCATAATAGTCTGAGAATTTTATTAATTAAAAAACTTTGCGGTGTTTTAAAGGCTCTAAATTAGATTTCATACAACAATCAATATTAAACCCAGATAAGCTTATAAAGAAGATTATAATTCTAATAATTATGTCTGGACCTCAAATAATAAATCCTGAAGATTGGAATAAAAATAAAACTCAACAACCTTATGAGAGAGCAGTTAATGCATTAGAACATTTAATTCAAAATAATTTTAACGATAAGTCTTCTGTAAGATTTGTTGAAATTGGACCTGTTTGTCTGATTGATATTTTAAAATCTAAACATATTGCTCCAGTTTCTATATTGTATGATAGAAATCCTTTAATTAATTGTTTAGCATATGGTGGTGAGAAACCAGCATCTCAAGAAGAAAGTAAAAAAACTCTTGGTAATGTTGAGATGATTCATGGATTATTGACTACAGAAGGTTTTTATAATGAATCAATAGAATTATTATTCAAAAAATTAAGTGGAAGCCCTAATATAATCTTTGGTCAGCATGTTTTTGAAAATAATTCTTCAAGCCCAAGAAGTTTACCTTTTGGACCATATAAACCATTTGAAAAAGCTTCAGAAATCTTAGAGATTGGAGGCTACATAGTTGTTGATAATTATGGAGGAAGATTAAATTCAGTAGGTAGACATGATAATTGGAAATTTACTAAACAAATGAAATATGAATCATCTTATATGTATTCTGAAGATCAGGGTATACATGTATTTAAAAAAATATAAGCCTATAAATCAGAGAATACAAACAATTTCTTTTTCTTAAAATCATATTGTGATGCCCGATATGGATTAATTGTATCTGTTTGCAGTAAAATTTTATTCTTCCATTGATAATTATCACTTTCCATGTAAGTTCCTGGATATGCAATCAATCTCCAGATATCATTTTTAACAAGCGTTCTGGGAAATTCAACAAGTCTTTCTCTTATTATGTGGGCAACTGCTACTTCTTCAAGAATGAAATTTTCATTTGCTTCATTATATTCTCTTTTGCCCATATCTTTTTGAACACATCTTTTGAATTTATTATCTTCCTTGATTAATTTCTTAAGCTTATTAAAAAATAATCTAAAGTCCTTGCAATTTAAGATTATGTAATCAATTGGAAGAAAATGAAAAGCGCCTGGAATAAACTCTTTACGTTTTTGAATTAGTTTACGTAATGCTAAAGAATGATTAATCATCTGTTCATTTATTTTAACTCGCTTTTCATAAGTTATATCTTTATCATTAAAATACAATCCACTAGTGTAAAGTAAGATCACATCATTTGTATATACAGCAAGTTTTTTTGAAAAATAATGAAATACTTTATATGTCTCTTCTGGAGACTGACCTGTAGCTAAACGAGCCATGGATAATGGAATTACTAAATAGCCATCACCTTGAATTTTATTTATATCAAATCCGCTATGCATATGATTTAAAAAGAAATTGTTATTTATAATACTTTTGTGTTGTATGCTTATAAGTTAGTATTTATGTGTTCTAGATTTAGACAATGAAAACTTCATTTTTTCAAAATGCTCAATAGCCTCTTTTGTTCTAGTAGAAATTGTTTCTTTAATCTCAATGATTTCAGAGGTATTTGTTTTAGTATCATAGATTGCAAAACTTGCCTTACCAGTTTTATGGGCAGAAATTTCTCCAGGATTTACAATTATACAATCATTGATTTTATCTTGATTTTTCTTGTGATTATGCCCATAAAAAACAGCATCGAAATCTCCTGATTTAGCCATTGGTTTTGCTAAAATTGGATAATGAGTAATGAAGATTTTTCTATTATCAATCTCTAAACAATCATATGTCTCAAAGCCAATAGTCATATTGCTTTGTTCAGATAATGCTGTTTTAGTTATTGCAACTTTATCACCATCATTATTTCCCCAAATTGCAATAACTGGTATCTCTGAATCTGCTAATGTCTTAGCTATACCATTATTCATAAAATCTCCTAAAAATATGATTTTTTTAACATCATACTGCTTAACCTGCTTTAGAAATAAAATAAGATTATGAAAATTGTCATGTATGTCTGCAATTATTGCTATCTTCATATTATTAATAGAAAAAGCCTGCATTTATAAAAGCTTTTCGTTAAGCAGTATTTCGTGAGGAGATACTGTCCAAAAAGGAAAAATTAATAAAGAATTAAAATTATTTAACATAAAATGGATAACAAAATCATCTTTTGGATATTTGGCATCCTTCAAAGTCTTACATTAGCAGCTATTATCTACTTACTCTTTAGGGCATTAAACTTGATTAGTCCAACTACTGAAATCGGATTAGATACTCAAATTTTGTTGAGCATTTTATTCCCTGTATTTTTACTGATTGTTGAATATATAATCTATTCAAAGAAGTAATATTGACGAAAATCACAAAGATCACTCAAAAACAGCAGTTCATGCTATTTATCCTTGGCCAGTACTATAGACAGATAAATCATAAATTCAAGACTCATTTTCTAAAGGTCACTGTTTCTAAAGTAGAATTCATAGATATTGTTAAGAAGTCAGGCATGGTTTCAAAGCAAGCACGAGCAATATACAAGAATCTTGAAGACCTTGAAAAGAACAGGCTTATTGAATATACTCACCACTTGCTAAAGTTCAGAAAGGCAGGCATAAAGGAATTTGAAAGGATAAATAAAGAGATACAGCCATATCTTGATGCTGTTGAGAGAATAAAACAAAAGGATATTCTTAAATCCAAAGAGGCTGGCCAGATGATATTCTGGACTAAAAATCAGCCAAAAATAGAATAGAATTCTATGATTTGATCTTTTAAAATCAAATCAACCCAAATATTTATATATCACACCAGCCAACAGAAAAATATCACTTAATTAAGGAGATAAACTATGGCATCGCAGGATAAAAACAAATCAGAAGAAAAATCAATAGGAATTACTATAAAGAAAGAAGAAGATATAGCAGAATGGTATTCGCAGGTTGTTTTGAAGTCAGAGCTTGCTGATTATGCCCCTGTCAAGGGCTGCATGATAATAAGACC
>JAGLGH010000205.1 GCA_023144115.1 Nanobdellota archaeon
TATTTCCCTCTTTTTATTCCAGAATCATTCTTTAAGAAAGAAGCTAAACATGCAGAAGGCTTTACTCCAGAGGTTGCATGGATATCAACACCTGACGAAAGCGGTGAAAGGCTTGCTGTAAGACCTACTTCTGAGACAATCATGTATGATTCATATTCAAAATGGATAAGAAGCTATCGTGATCTTCCTTTAAGGCTAAACCAGTGGTGCAATGTCGTAAGATGGGAGACAAATGCTGTCAAGATGTTTCTCAGGTCAAGGGAATTTCTTTGGCAGGAAGGGCACTGCGTATATGAGACAGAGGAACAGTGCGAGATTGAGACAAAGCTTGTGCTTAAGGAATACAGGAGGCTTGCTGAAGATATACTTGCAATGCCTGTCCTTGCAGGAAGAAAAACTGAGAAGGAAAAGTTCGCAGGCGCAAAGTCAACTTATACAATAGAGGCTTTCATGCCTGACGGCAAGGCTGTGCAAAGCGGAACAAGCCATAATCTTGGCCAGGGCTTTGCAGAAGCATTCGGAATCAGCTATCTTGGCAGGGACGAGAAAAAGCATACGCCCTGGCAGAATTCATGGGGGATCTCAACCAGGATGATTGGAGGCATGGTATTGCTGCATTCTGATGATAAAGGTCTTGTTCTGCCTCCAGTGATTGCTCCAATCAAAGCAGTAATAGTCCCAATATTGATTGGTGATACAAAGGAAAAAGTGCTTGATAAATGCCAGCAAATCAGGACTAAGCTATATAAGGAGTTCAATTTTGATATAAAGATTGATGATAGGGAAGATTACAGCCCTGGATGGAAGTTTAATGAATGGGAGCTCAAGGGAGTGCCTCTCAGGATTGAAGTAGGTCCAAAAGATATTGATAAGAAGCAGGTAGTCATGGTAAGGAGAGACACAGGGGATAAAGAGTTTGTTCCTGAAGATAAGCTGCTTGCAAAGACAAAAGAGATTCTTGAACTGATTCAGGAAAACCTTTTCAAGAGAGCAAAGAAACGCATAGATGATTCTATTGTGGAAGTTAAGACATGGGATGAATTCATGGATGCTGCAAAGCAGAGAAAGCTCATCAAAACAACATTCTGCGGCTGTCCTGACTGCGAAGAAAAAATAAAATCAGAATCTGGAGGCGTAAGCTCACGATGCATGCTTTTGGACGAGGAAAAAGCTCCAGCCGGCTCTGTATGCATAAAATGCAAAAAGCCTGCTGACTATGTTGTATATTTCAGCAAAAGCTATTAGTAATATCTGCTTTTCCACTGGTGTGTTCTATCAAATAAGCGAATGAGACACATCAAGAACATTATCCTAATTGAAGATTTCACGAACTGTCGAAAGTGGGTTTTCTGTCACTTTGTTAAAAGAATTTTTAAAGGAGTAAAATCCTTTTTCATTTCAATAATCTCTTTATGAAATTTTGCATTTTTCCAATATATTTTATATGCACAAGCGTTTGGTTTCGAATTAATTATCCTATATTCATTGTCAACAACTTCAAGTGCACAACAATTATCAAGTGCAATTGCAATTCCTTGAGTTGATTTCATCATTATTTTAAGATAAATTCTTCGATGTTTTTCTACATCATAATGGGGACAATACAAAGCATCAATAAATCCTAAACCTCTCACTTTGATAAGTGGATTAATATCACCTGGAAATTTTCCAGGATCAGAACTGCCATATTTGAACCAACAAATTGATCCTGCACTCACACCAGTAAGCACAACCCCTTTTTTTAGTGCTTTTTTTAGGATTTTATCTACTTTGAGTTTCCTCCATAATGTCATCATTTTCAATGTGATTCCGCCACCAACATATACAATATCAGAGGATAATATCTGAGTCAGAATTATTTTGTTTGGAACAAATCCTTTGGTTAAATAGAGAACATTTACTTTGCAACCGAGTTTTTCATTGTACTGTTTTTTAAAAGCCTTAGTATATAATTCATGATCATAACCTGGTGCAGGCATAAATAATACTTTTGGTCTTTTTTTCCCGGATAATCTGATTATCTCTTTGTCAATTCTTGTAGTTTCAGATGGTATCTTTTTTCCCAAATGCTTAGGATATTCCGGAGACCCCAGATATCCTCCACCAATTACTACAATTTTCCCCATATATTTTTTTTATCTAAATCTCTTAATAAATCTTTTGTTTAGAAAGGGGGCAACATTGATATATACTTTTAATATAATCTGTTTTAGATGAATAAAATAAATTAGTGATTTTTTTGAAACAGGTAGTTCTAAAAATATTGTTAATCCAGAATATGAACAAAATTGCAGAAAATAATCTTTAATCAAATATCAAAGAATTTATAAAGATTAGTTAAATACTAAATTTATAGGTAATCAAAATGAACAATATTATAGGAAGGAAGAGGGCGGCTCTTTTAGGAACATTAGGTGGTTTATTTCTCGGCCTAACTTTTAATCTAAATGATTATAAGGCTGATATGCAATTAGCTTACAAAGCAGGCCTAATAACTGGTTATGAGATTGGAAGTCATCAAACAAATGATGAGATTACCCCTGATATGTATAAAATAAGAATAAATCCAATTATTCCTGTTTTAGACAATCCTTCAATCCCTCGAATTGATATCCCTGATTTATCAGAAGATAAATTATGGAACAAATATATCTAAACCTCTTTTCGTAACATTAATAATCTTGATATATTTTCTGATTAGATAATGATGGACAATATTGCATGGAACATTGATGCTTTAGTATATGATGTATTTATTGGAAAAGTTGATAGGCAGATTTATTCTGATGTTCTTTCAGTGCTTGGCACATTAGATGGATTGACAATCGACGAATTTGGTTGTGGAACTGGAAATTTAACCCGCAGATTTCCTAAAACTGCCAGAATCAGAGCAATTGATTATTCACCTATTGCTATAGATAAAGCAAAACAAAAGACAAATGAAAATGTGACATTTTTTGTAATGGATTTTTATCAGGAACAACCTACTGGATATCAGCCTGACAAGATTGTAGCCTGCAGATGCC
>JAGLGH010000206.1 GCA_023144115.1 Nanobdellota archaeon
GAACATTTTCCCAGCCTATCTTGATGTATTCTGTAAAATCCCATTGTTTATCACCAACCTTATCTGTAATAAAATCATGCAGTATCTCATAAAACATCTCACGTCTTGGAATTTCCCTGCTTTCTGAACTGCAGGTTTCTCTATCTAATATTGCATAAGCAACAATCGGTTCAATAATAGCACTATGGCTTATAACAGCGATATTGCCTGGTTTCTCATTATCATTCTCGTCATTATTGCCCATACTTGAGGTGTTTGTGCAAACTAATGAATACAAACTTGAAAATCCTCTTTCTCCTATTTCATAAGCAGGCATTGATGCACCAAAAGTATCTTCAGAAATTGGCTTTTTGCCTTTTAAATTAGGATCAGACATAAAAAACATCTTCAGGCGCTCCCACTCATTTACTCCTTCTTTTGCTTTGCTTATAGCCCATTTTGCGATTTTATCATCAAAAAAAGACTTTAAAAACCAGGATGCAGAGCCATCTGAATAAGAATCAATTGTAGAATTATTAAAATAAGGATTATCTGCATCATCTTCAGACAGTAATACTATATCACTGAATCTATAATCTTTAGATAATTTGACTGTGTTATCATGAGTTTCTTCATACATACTTTTCAATAATTCACCAGTTGAATCCCCCCTTAATCTTCCGCTTGTAGCAATCTCAGTCAATGGATTACCATTTAAATCACTTAAGATCCCTCTTTCTAAAGCATTCATAGTCTTATCTATCTGAATCCCGTTAATGTCACCTGCTTTCATATCAGCCTTTACACTGTCTGCTCCTTCAAGCAGTTTATAGCCATGCCTCATTAGGTATGTGATTGTTTCAAGGGTTTTTGTTTTCATTTTTATATTACCTCATTTTTTGTTTAATTTCATTTAGTTGTCTATTAAAATGGATTTGGGAAGAAATATTTAATGTTTGTCTCTCTTTTTATTAACAAACCAAAACATATTTAAATGAATAGTTGTTTTTGTTAAGTATGAAGGGAGAAATCTTAATGCAGAGGAGGGAAGAGAAGGTTGTTCTTGATAAAAAGAATCAGGTTATTCTCCAGATGCTGATAAATAATTCCAGGAATTCTATTTCTAAAATATCTAAAATTGTGAAAATGTCTAAACCAGCTGTTTTACAAAGAATAAGACAAATGGAAGAAAATAAAATAATTCTGCAATACATTGCTTATTATAATTTAATCAGGGCTGGTTATAAATTCCACACTATCTTATTAGAGATAGGAAAAGAAAATGAATTGATTTATGCAGAAAAACTAAGTTGCAGTAAATTTACCTGCGCTGTAATTCAACTTGCACATAAATTTAATATTTTATGGATGGTTTTTAGCAGAAATCAAGAGCATCTAAATGAGATTATTAGTGAAGTGAGCAGAACAATGAAAGTCAAAGATCTAAAAATTCTTCCAATTGTCGATTATTCTTTTGATAATTATGAGCTATTTGCTGAGAACAAAAAGAAAATTATTAAAAAGCACAATAAGGAAATAATAAAACTAGATCAAATAGATGCTAAGATTCTAAATGTTCTCAAGAATAACTCCCGCGAATCATTGGTAGGTATTGCTAATCAATGCAACATTACTGCAGAAGCAATAAAGAAAAGAATAAAAAAATTAGAAGAAAATGGAGTTATTCTGAGATTTTTCACTAATTTCAATATATTTAAACTTGGTTTTCAGCCTTATGTTGTTCTGATTAAGACAAATCGGCAAAAACATAAAGAGATAATAAAATTTATCAGGCAGCATAAAAATACAAATGGTCAATATCTTGTTGATGATGAGTTTGATCTAATGTGCATTGTAGTAGTTAAGGATATTTCTGAATTGAGAGGATTTATTGATCAGGCGCATTCTTTATTCAGAGATAATATTCTGGATTATGAGATATATTTGATGGTAGACCAGATTTTCAATGACTTTTTTCCCTCAGGGATTTATGAGGATATCATTTAAAAAATTTTGCAGAGCAAATCTTTAAATAAACGAAACTTATTTTAATTACATTATATTTTGAGGGAATAATATGGGATTTACAAAAGTATTATCATCTTTGAATAAGAATGATGTCGTAATTGCGGGCGGAAAAGGCTCGTCACTAGGAGAGATGATTCAAGCAGGCATCCCTGTGCCTTCAGGATTTGTTCTGCTTTCTACTGCATTTGATTATTTTCTTGAAAAGAGTGACCTTAAGGTTGAGATTGATTCTATACTGCATTCAGTTGATATCAATAAGATCCACACTGTTGAAAACGCGTCAGAGAAGATTAATAATCTTATTCTTGATTCAGAAACACCTGAAGAGATAAACAGTGAAATCAAACAGTCGTTCAAAAAACTGAATGCGCCCTTTGTTGCTATCAGGTCAAGCGCTACTTCTGAAGACAGCGCAGCTGCTGCATGGGCTGGCCAGCTTAATACTTATCTCAATACAACTAAGGAAAATCTTTTAGAAAATATAAAAAGATGCTGGGCATCTTTGTTTACTACAAGGGCAATATTCTATCGCTTTCACAAGAACCTGCATAAAGATCATATCTCTGTAGCAGTAATTGTGCAGGAGATGATAGAAAGCGAAGTTTCTGGAATAGCTTTCTCAGTCCATCCAGTTACGCAGGATAGGAATCAGCTGATTATAGAAGCAGGGCTTGGACTTGGTGAAGCGATTGTTTCAGGGCAAATCACACCTGACAGCTATGTTGTTGAAAAAGAAGGCTGGCTGATATTGGATAAGAAAATCAATATACAGAACAAAGCCATGATTAGGGCTGTCTCTGGTGACAATGAATGGAAAGAACTTACAGAAAAAGAAGCCAAGAAGCAGGTATTATCTGATAAAGAGATTATAGAACTTTCAAAGCTTATCATTAAGATTGAAAATCATTACGGTTTTCCTGTTGATGTTGAATTTGCCAGAGAGAATGGGAGATTTTATATCACACAGAGCAGGCCTATAACTACACTCGAAAATCTCCATTCTATTAACCATAACCCAATAAAAAAAGAGATTGTCCTTGGTAATCAGGATATTGATACGTCAATGATTGCATTAGAAATGACTTGGGTTGGTATGCGTGATAAAAGGATTAAACAACAAGTAGGCATTGTGCTGCCTGAACTCTATAGTGAAATAATTAAAGGAAGAACAATAAATGCTTATGTTAATCCTGAAGAATTCAGGAGTTTTGTTAATTCTTGTTCTAAAACATTATTTGAAAATAAACAACTGATTTTAGATATTAAACAATCAACTAAACGAATCTGCCAAAATATGATAGAATATGCAAATGAGAACAAAGCACGGATTAAAACATTAAAACTAGAAGAAATACCTAAAGTCTTAAATGAAATAAGAAATATGCAGGCTGAATGCTCTTTTTGGGGGATGGTTGTGGCATTTGCTGATGTTTTTGGAACAATAACAAATAAAAGTATAGATATATTAGAGAGGAGAAAGAATATCAAACACTCAACGCATATTTATTCTCAAGTATTATCTGGCCCTTCGGAAAGAAGCTTGACTGAGAAAGCGATAGAAGAGATAAGGAGAAGCAGTGATAAGGAAAAGATGCTTGAATGTTACTTCTGGTTAAATCAGGGGTATATCGGAAATGGGTTATCTTTAGACGAAATTAATGAGATAAAAGAAGAAGATGTAAATAAAGAGAAGATAATAATAAGCAAAGAAGAAGCAGTGAAAGAATTGCGGTTAACAAAAGAAGAATTGTATAATTTTGATCTGCTGTCTGATATGGCTTATGTAAAGTCATTAAGGGCTGATTGCAGACAGTTCTTAAATGTTTTATTAAACAAGATAATTGATAGACTTGCAGAAGCATGGGGCACAAAGAATGAATATCTCGAAACCCTGACAATAAAAGAGGTATGTGAGATTATAGAACAGAGAAAAGATATTCCTTCTGACCTGAAGAGCAGGTATTCCCATAGCCTATTTATTCAAAAAGACAGCGAAGATTATGAGGTAATCTACGGTGATGCTGTAACAATATTCTTAGATGAAAAATTAATCCATAATCCGAAAAAAGAAAAAGAAGAACTTAAAGGTAATATTGCATATATTGGAAAAGCTAAAGGTCATGTAAAACTTGTTTTTGGAGCGCAACATAATCACAAGGTTAAAAAGGGGGATATATTAGTATCTACAGTAACAAGCCCGCAGTTGCTGCCTGCAATGGTAAAAGCAGCTGCATTTATTACAGATATGGGGGGCATTACTTCTCATGCTGCTATTGTTGCTCGAGAACTTAAGAAACCATGCATCATCGGAACAAAGATAGCAACACAAGTCCTCAGAGATGGAGACCTTGTAGAAGTTGATGCTGAAAGAGGGGTTGTAAAGATTCTTGAAAAAAGTTCAGTTCCAGACAAAATAATCAACTGGTATCATGATGTGCCAAATCAGAGAATTCCGATTTATGTTGGATATGCCCTTATTGAATCTTTAAAAGAGCATAATGAATATTATAAAAGAAAGATTAAGGATTTGATAGGTTCTGTTAAAGGTGTTTATTCATATAGAGCATGTTATTCAGAAGATGATATTAGAGAGGGAGCTCAGGCTTTGTTGAATTCTTGTTTAAAGGATTCTTCTTTCCTGGAAAAAACCAAACAAATAATAATGCAGCGAGGTGATAAATTATTGCATTCTGCCAGAGGAATCGAAACTCAAAAAGATGCAAGCCTGAAGAGGTTAACTGATTTGTATAGGGAGATCTATAGTCATTATATAAGATATATTGCGCTTATCACTATTCCTGAACTCTCTATTGATTTTGTTGAAAAAGCATTAGATAAGGAAACTAAAAGACATTTTAGATCACAATATAATAAAGTTATTAATATACTTTCAACACCTCAAGAATCATTCTTGAATAAAGAAAAGAAAGAACTGCTTAAGATTTCCATGGAGAAAAATTTTAATGATTTATTAGAAGTTCATGTTAAGAAATACTTCTGGCTGAAAAATAATTATGTTGATACAAAATATCTTACTAAGGAATTTTTTATTAACAGGTTTAAAGAATTAAAAATAGAAAAAGAAGAAGATATTGACAAAAAGACAGAATTTTTAGATTCGTTAAAAGAGGATAAATATAAGCAGCTAAAAATATTGGCTGAGATTATTGAATTCCTTGCATTTGTTCAGGATATAAGAAAAAAGACATTTATGGAAGTTAGTTATTACATTAACAACTTATTAAAGGAAATAGGCAGCAGGAGAGGATTTAACTCTGAAAAGATGTTCTTATTAAAACCAGAAGAGATATTCAATATAGATAAAGAGATAATTTCAGAACAGGAGTTCAATAAGAGAAAAGAGCATGTGCTGTTCTATCATCATCAAGGTAATAATCAGATTTATGAAGGAAAAGAAGCAAATAAAAGAGAACAGGCAATAGCACCTATAAATATTTCTGAAGAAAAATCCACTTTCTATGGAAGAACAGCATATACAGGAAAAGTAACAGGTCTAGTGAATATCCTTAAAAGCATAAAAGAAATGCATCAGCTGAAAGATGATGAGATATTGGTAACATCAAATATCACTCCTGAGTTTGTCCCTTTCCTGAATAAAGTAAAAGCAATAATAACAGAAAAAGGGGGGATTACGAGTCATGCTGCGATTATCGGCAGGGAAATGCAGATTCCCAGTATTGTAGGAGTCAAACATATTACATCGATATTAAAGACTGGTGACGAGATTGAGGTTGATGCTGATAAGGGGGTTATAAAACTCTTAAAAAGAGATAAAAAATGAAAAACCAAATCGAAATCATGTCTCCTGCAGGAGATTGGATTAGCTTAAGGGCAG
>JAGLGH010000207.1 GCA_023144115.1 Nanobdellota archaeon
GATATTATGCAATCGCTATTACAATTTAAACTACCAAGATCATAGCCTTTAGTGATACAGGTCTCACTTCCAAAATCACTGCTATCGCATTCCTCATCAGCATCTCTTGTGCCATCTCCGCAATATGTCTGCTGTCTCACACCAGAATGAGAAAGTCCTGTTATGACAAATGTATGATTATCATCACTTAAATTGCAATTGTAATCATCTGAACTACCTGGGCATGTTATAGGTGTTTCATCATTTTCATTGCAGAGAGATGAGATGTTGTTTATGGAATCTATTTCTGCATCTTTTATGCAAATGCTTGGAATGCTTGTATTAAGCTTTGCAACATATATAGTCTTTGTACTGGCTTGAGATGTGAGGTTGAGACCTTTGACAAGAAGATAGCCAGAACTTGAGCCAGTTGGCTGCTTTTCTATGGTTATCGCAGACAAATTAAGCATAGTTGTATTATTAAAAGTCCAATTAAACTCCAACAAGCTGGAAGCATTATACGATATGTTTATCTCATGGGTTCCATTAAATTCCTGTGATAGGTTAGTTAGATTGCCAATGGATATGTTCAATGAAATGTTTGAGATTATAGTCTCAGCATCTCCCTCCAGATAATCTGCGCTGTCATTGATGCCGTCATTATCAACATCTTCTACCTCTAAGATTGTGATATTGATGATTGTTTCTGTTACCTGATTGCCATCGTTGACATTGACTTTGAAATAATAAGATTCTGAATCTTGGTATGTGGTATTCCATATAAATGAGTCATTAATTAGGGTGAATCTGGTATCATTTATTCCATATGTCAGATTATCATTATCAATGTCTGTTGCATTTACTGTGATATTAATTGTTTCACTTTCATTATATGTCGCATTGTATGTTAAAGTGAACTGCGGAGCATCATTTAGAGGTGTGACATTAAATACTATTTCCCCAGTTATATTATTTACTCCATCGCTCGCAGTGACTGTAATAGGCAATAGTCCATACCAGTCCTGGGCAGGTGTGAAATTAATCAATCCTGTATCATTGTCTATTGAAATTTCAGTGGTATTAGTCGTATTCAGAGAATAAGTTATGGTATCACTCTCATTATCAGTAGCATTCACATCATAGGTTATAGAACTATCTTCATCTAATGTTAAATTGATGAAAGAATGCAGCCAGTAAAGTGGCTTATTGGTATAATTTACATTAAGAATCCATGAATGCGTGTCATAAAGCATAGAGTCATTTATAATTATAGATATGTTATAACTTCCTGCTGAAGAATAATTGCCTGTGAAGTTCCATTCTGTTGTTTCGTTTGCAATAAGGGTAGAATTAAGATACCATTTTATTGATGTATATGGGCCATCATCAGTATAATTGATAGAAAAAGTTTGGTTATTAGGCTCAGATATATTTATTTCTGTTGCAGGGCTTGTTTGTGTTATATTTGGAGCTGAGTTGTTGAGGAATATTGACCTGTTTTCTGATTGACCTTGGTTTTCATCAACATCTTTTGCTGTTACAAAAAAGGTTATTGATCCATTCCCACTAAAATTATAATACCATGACTTGCCAGAGCCATTCATTGATATGTTCTCTGAAGGATCTACTATATGTAATGTAGTATTGTACAAATCTTCATTAGATGTTACATTTATGAATATGTAATCTACTTCTGTAACAGTCTCGGCTTCAGGGCTTACTATTGTTACTTCCACATATCCCGCATACAGTAGGGCTTCATAAAGATCAATTCTTCCATAAGTAAGATTAGACGCACCATCATAAATCTGCTTTCCAGTTCCATTAAAAATGCTTTCAATCTCCTGCGGTGTCTTTGATTGTCCTGATAATTTAAGATATTGATTAATTATAGCAAATGCTCCAGCAACATGTGGTGTTGCCATTGAAGTTCCGGATTTAAGAGTATATCCACTATTAGGATACTTTGTGGAATTAATGCTTGAACCAGGTGCAAACAACTGAACCATCCAGTTGCGGTTTGAATAATCTGCAAAACTATCATTTTTCAATGTCGCTCCCACTGGTGTTGCATTCTGGATGCAAGCTGGCGAGTTGATAAATTCATCATCACCATCGTTTCCACTAGCAACAATTACGCTGATATTCTTTGCAATAGCATTATTTATTGCAGTTGAGTAATAAGGATAAGTATCATCACAATAAGTTCTATTCAATCCACCACCGAGACTCATGCTTATAATTGAAATATTATAAATCTCAGCATTATTTGTGCAATACTCAATTCCTGCCAGGATGTCCGAACTCCAGCCAGAACCATCAGAATCCATAGATTTTACAGCGATAATCTGTGCATCAGGAGCAACGCCTTTAATCTCACCATTTGCAGCAATAATTCCAGCGCAATGCGTTCCATGATAGTGATCATCCATAGGATTCCCATCATTATTAACAAAATCCCATCCCTGAATTACTTTTGAACAGCCACTCCAGTTATAGGTTGTGTTAGTTGTTCCATTTAAAACATAATCTATATAAAAACCATAATCAGTAAAACCCCCATCAGTTATCAATCTAACAGAAATCGTATCTCCTTGAGAATAAGGTGTCCATAAATTTTCTATTACCCCATTAATCCCATGATAATTTGCAATTTCATTCATGTTAGAATCATATATAATTATTCTATCAAGAGTATCCTCCCCCGAAACTTCTCCTTGGTATTCAAGACTTATATTCTTAAAATGGATAGCAATATTCTCATACCCTGGTTTAGTTATATTCCATGTATAGTCAAAATCATTTGAATAAGGATGAGATAAGTTCTCTAAGATATAACTTTCATTTGTTCCATTTAACACAACTTGGGAAATATTGCAACCACCCAAATCAGGATGAGTATAATCTACTCCAGTGTCAATAACACAAACAGTCTGCCCCTCACCAGTCAGATTTGTGCCATTGAATTGCAAAGACCATGATTCTGTAGCATTGATGATACCTGTAGAATCTTGCAGGGAGATATAAAATGGTTCGTCATATTCTATGCTTTCAACCATGCCGCTTGCAATCAAGTCATTAAATTCCTCTTGTGTAAGTGATGCAGAGAAGCCATTGAAAGAATTATACTTATGTTTTACCCGCTGCCTGCCAATGTTGTTTATAGCAGATTCCATTGCTGCTTTTTTAAGTTCTTTTACTTGATTTGTTCCCATTGCAGCTACTTTTTTAGACCAGCCTTTTACTGCTTTAGGCTCTTTCATTGTGATAATTGCTCTTACTTTTTTATCAGTCTGAAGTTTTTCCCTGATCTGTGAACCCACAGTAACTCCTGCCATCTGATCTACTTTAGGCATATCTAATCCATATGCTGCAATCATATCAGATCTTTTATCAATGGTCTTAGACACTTTATCTGAAGCAAGAACCCCAGATAACATAACAATAGCTATCAGAATCATCAATATACTTAAGATACTAACAAAAACTTTATTCCTCATCATCATCTCCTTTAGATTTAATAATAAAATAATTGAATTTAATATTTATATATCTTTTGCATCAATCCAGAATTTTCTCAGAAGATATTGGACTATCACCACCAAATCATAGGATAATCCGGTTCTGCCCCTTTTGATGCAATGCTAGATCCTATCCCTCTACCAATCTGGAATGAGTTATCATTGAATACTGAACCAAGCATGGCAATTAATGATTTCTCTTTCTTGTATTGCGCAATCTCTATCTCAGAGAGGTTCAGCTCTTTTTTTAGATACTCTTTCACTTCTTCTTTTCCACCAATCTCATCAATTAAGCCAAGTTCTTTTGCTTCATAGCCAAGATATATCTGTCCTGTAGCAAGCTTTTCAACATCATCATAGTCCATATTCCTGCTTTCTGCTATTTCTTCAATAAAGAAATGCCTCATTTTATCTATCAGATTCTGGAATATCTCTCTTTCCTCTGATGTCATGTCTTTATAAGGCGAGCCCATATCCTTATATTTTCCTGATACAAGCCTTTCGTATGTTACATTGTATTTGTCAAGAAGGCCTGAGAACTGGAGGTATGATCCTATCACTCCAATAGAGCCAGTAGCAGACATCCTATGAGCAAATATCCTGTCAGTTGAAGCTGCAATCCAGTATGCTCCGCTTGCGCCTGCGCTCCTGATCCAGGCAGCACTTGTCTTATTTGATCTTTTTATAGCCAGAGCTATCTCGTCAGTAGGGACAACCATGCCCCCAGGTGAATCAATCTCAAAAATAATGCCTTTTATCGCAGCGTCCTTATCTGCTTTTTCAATCATCTTTATAATCTCTGTGGATGATGCAGCAGCGCTTGATATAAATCCTGAGGCAGGGTCAGACATAATCATGCCTTTTATAGGAATCATAGCTATATTCCCTGATGGATAGCTTATGCCGTCATCTACAAATAAAGAGACTATGCCTGCAAATATCATACTTAAGAATCCAAATGTTATAAGAAGGACTATGAAAAATCCCCATCCATATTTTTGTTTTATCTGCGATTGTGTTTTTTTCATTTTTTCACCCTCATTCTAATCTTATTACCTTTGTTTTTGATATGATATCGCTTAGTCTGCGCTGTGTTTTTGTGAACATCATGAATCCCGGATCGATAATCCATAATACTATAAAAGGAAAGAATGGAAATATAGCCAGATTCCTTAATATTACCTGGCTCAGTGAAAGCCTTTCAGTCTCAGATACTACATACAATCCCATTATTTTTTTCCCAATGCTCTGGCCTGTGATATACTCGGTAAAAGTAAAATATAAGAAAATCATCACAGCTATAAAAAAACTAATCGCATATACTGCAGGAGGCGACTGGCTTGCGCTAAGCATAGAATATGCCTTGCTGAATGATCCTGCAGGGATCAGCCGTCTCAATAGCTCCCTGAAAGGTGATATTATAACAAACTGAATTATGAGGAGGTCAATGAAAAATGCTATTGTCCTTCTCACAAATTCACTATTGATAACACTAGCTCTCTGCTTGGGAAGATTAAGATTTAAGTCTGTATCATCCATATTTTACATATTTAAATTAACAGGTATAAAAATGTTATGTTATCGGTCTTTCTTAGAATCAGAATTCATCTATTTCTTCAAGCTGTTTAACCATTCCTCTTTTTCTGAGAGCGATTGCCTGGGTTCTGGTATATTTATAAACTACATCGCCTTTTTCATCGCCAGAGAATTCCCATGGTTCTATAATTAAGATATCTCCTTCCCTGACCCATAATCCCCTTTTCAATCTTCCAGGTATCCTGCAGATTCTTGTCTTTCCGTCGAGGCATCTCACTTTCTGCCTGCTTCCGCCAAGTCTCTGTTCAAGTATTCCAAGGGTTTCTCTTCCCCTTGGCATTCTCAGCCTTATGACTTGTTCTTCCTGATCGCCAGGTTTGAATGGTTTCTTCTTTCCTTTGAATTTAGGTACAGGTTTCTTCATCTAATTAAACATTAACCGAGAAGCCTTTATAATTGTTTGGATTAAAATGTTGTGTGGCATGATTTATTCTTAGTAAGAGCTCTAAATCTTGATTTAAAATCCTATTACACAGCATATTTTTAGAACAATATAACAATATCTGTTTTTTAGAAATAATTATATATCAGATGTTAATCTTAAAAATATATGGATTCAAAACCTAAGATAGCCTGGATTGAAGATGATTATCTCCTATTAGAAGAGAATTTATATTTTTTATCAAAAGTATTTGATGTTGATACGTTTAGAGAGAGGGATAGCAGGCATATAGATCTGTCATATGCAAGACAAGAGGTAATTTCAGTAAAATATAAAGGTATTATTCTTGATGATATGCT
>JAGLGH010000208.1 GCA_023144115.1 Nanobdellota archaeon
AAGCTTGTCCAGTATTTCTTCATTATGTCATTAGGGCTTCTTATTGGTCTTGAAATTCCAGTAGTGATGCGCATCAATGAGAAATACTCTAAGAGACTCAGCCTCAATATTGAAAAGGTTTTCAGCGCAGACTATATTGGCGCGCTCATTGGTACACTTTTATGGGTGTACTATCTACTTAGGAGATTCCCTCTCACTGAGATAAGCTTTATTCTTGCTGGAATAAACTTTGGTGTTGCTGTGATTGCTGCAATGTATTTCATTCACAAGAACATGGTTGCAAAGAAGCGCACAATAATTACATTAATCATCATCACAGCCATAAGCCTTTTCATCGGATACAATCACAATCGCAGCTGGAATAATCTGCTGGAACAGCGCCTTTATGATGACCCAATTGTTTTTTCAACCACAACAAAGTACCAGCATCTTGTTATGACTCATAGCAGGGCAATTGACGAGTATCGTTTTTTAATCAATGGCAATCTGCAATTTTGCAGTACTGATGAAGAAAGGTATCATGAGCCTCTTGTTCACCCAGTGATGAATCTTGTCCCTGACCACAGCCGGGTCTTGATTCTTGGCGGCGGCGATGGCATGGCATTGAGAGAGGTCCTGAAATACCCTGTTAAAGAGGTGCTGCTTGTTGATCTAGACCCAGGTATGACTCAGTTTTGCTCCCAAAATCCTGTTTTGCGGGAACTCAACAAGGATGCTTTTAAAGATGCTCGGGTGGTCACTATGGCTGAACATGGAATCACAACTGATGGCAGCAAACCTATCTATATGGAAACCGGGATCATCAGCAAAGATAAAGAAGACAAAGTTGAGAAAGTCGCAGATGTTGCCATACTTAATCTTGATGCTGACAAATTCTTGTCTGAAGTGAGGGGCAAATGGAATGTTATAATTATAGATTTTCCTGATCCTTCATCCATAGAACTTGTAAAGCTATACTCAAAGGAGTTCTACCTGAAGCTCAGGCGTGTCCTTGCTGAACATGGAATGGTAGTTGTGCAATCAACTTCACCATATTATGCAAAGGAAAGCTACCTCTGCATCCAGCGCACAATGGAAGCAGCAGGATTTCAGACTCTTCCTTTTCATGAGAATGTTCCAAGCTTTTGTGAATGGGGTTGGTTCATTGCCTGGAAGA
The DNA here is from genome assembly GCA_023144115.1 of Nanobdellota archaeon. Taxonomy (GTDB): domain Archaea; phylum Nanobdellota; class Nanobdellia; order Woesearchaeales; family JAGLGH01; genus JAGLGH01. The sequence continues at coordinate 1,157 of JAGLGH010000208.1, forward strand.
ACAATTTTTCTAAAAATGTAGTGGTGAAAAAGATAGAAGAATTGGATTTCAATATACCTACAAGATATCTTACCCCTGAAGTATTCAGAAGCTCGCTTGTTTTTGGAAAAAATGAGCTTATATCCAAATATAATGAAGTCAATACTTTGATGTACCCTATTCTGCTTCATTATTATCTTAAGGAAAGCTGGCTCACAGACTAACCTAAAACAATAAACTTATTACATCCTGGTTTGGAGGGCAGTATGATATTTATTATTCAAAGATTATATGCAAGATTTAGGCACCATGCCCCTCTTAAGATGTTTGTCAATTCATTATTATTCCTGAGTGTGGTTTTCATTCTTCATACAATGTTCTTTAAGTCCTTGGAGAATGTAAGCTGGGAAGAATCACTTTGGCAGACATGGCAGACATTCACAACTGTCGGGTATGGCAATCGTCCTGCAGAGACGCTTGGAGGGCGGTGGACAACAATCTTTTTTGGCACAGTGGGAATCGCATTTCTTGGCGTGATAATTTCCCAGGCATTTGACCTGAAAGAAGATCGGAGAGAAAGGAGGCGATTAGGCATGATAGAGAATACTCAGAATGATTGTATTGTTATTATTAATTATCCAGGTGAAAGCGCATTATTGGGCATAGTCAGAGAGATTAAGCATCTTGATAAAAAAGCAGCATTTTGTGTTGTTGATGAGAAGATAGAGCAGCTGCCGCCGGTTTTATCTGCGTTTGATCATATTCACTTTGTAAAGGGAAACCTTTTGAAGGAAGAAACTTACAAAAAGGCAGGAGTTCATAAAAGTAAAGCAGTTATTGTTTTTCCAAGCGAGCCTGGTGTACCTCGTTCTGATGGGTTGACCCAAACTATTGTTGACCAAGCTTCAAAATTTGCACGAGAAGATACCAGCATAGTTTATATTCAGGTTGATCAGGAGAATGATTGGCTGTTTGAAAATTCTCCTGGAACAGCTGTGCTTGAATCTTTTGAAGTGCTTGCTGTGGTTCAGGAGATAAATGACAAGTTTTCTTCAGTATTGGTAGAGAAATTACTCCTCAATACAACAGGGGCGAATCCTAAAACAGTCATACCAAAGTCCATTGTCGGCTGGACATGGGCTGAATTTAATTTGATTGCAGTGCAGACAGGTTTGAAGATAGGGGTTCAGATTAATCCGTTTGGCTTGATTAAGAAAGGCGAAACCTTCTCTTGCCCAGATTACGATACTGTGATTGAAAATGGAGACTTGCTTTCTCTAATTGCCTATAACGGTTTCAACTGGGATAAATTTGAAAAGAAAATGCTTGAAAATAAGTAGCATTCTGCCTGATTTTATTTAATTTATATTTCAATTATGTTCTAAAAGGAGGTGAAGAATTATGACAATAATAATAGGAATCTTGCTTATACTAGCTATTATAGCTAGCCTATGGTGTTTCCAGAACAAGTTTCCTTTAAAATGGACTTGTCTGGCTTGTGCTATGTGGGCAGGATTCGCTTTTTTTAGACCCAGGGCACTGATTCTTATTGCATTACTAATAATAGGCTACATATATCAAAGAATAACACAGAATAATGAAGTTAAGAAGGTTGATGAAGTTGATGAGGAGATAAATGAAGAAGTAATATTCAAAGATTAAAGGAGAAAAGGGGAAATATGAAAAAAAACAGAAAACCTGAACCAAAAAACAAAAACAACAAAATCAAAAAGAATGTCAAACTACCTCGAAACTCACTTAAAGGGAA
>JAGLGH010000209.1 GCA_023144115.1 Nanobdellota archaeon
CATCCTTTCTTTGTTTTTTTTAAAAAAAATTAAACGGACTATGCACTCAACGCAAGTTAAAAAGAAATATCTATTTGAATATATAGCTTTTTTTCTAATTTTTGATTTATTTCATAAAAATGGTCGAATACTCTTTAAATTCAAAGAATTAAGGATAATTGACTTGCGTTAAGTGGATAGCCCGTTTAAATAGTTAGAATGTCCCTTAACGTTCCCAGCTCCTTTCGTATTGAAAATATTCTACGAAGGGAATATCATGCCTAATAAGCTGATTTCAAATCGATCCCTCTTAATTTAGTCATTATTTAAATTTAATTTAATCAGTTAGAAGCTTTTTAAATATTTTAACCGGACACTAATGAGAAAGATTTATAAATAATTCGGACTAAGGTTTAATTTGACAAAATCAAATAACATATTATAATTTTGATCAAAATTAATATATGGCAGCCCTTTCTATTAAATATATGAATCTGAATTTCTTTTCAAAAAAAACAGACACTCTGAAAAAGAAAATTGGAATTCCCCGCTCTTTTTTTTATTACTTCTATCCCGGTTTATGGGAAACCTATTTTTCTGAAATAGGTTTCATTCCAGTTTTATCAAAACCATCAAATTTAAATACCGCAAACAGAGCATCTATTATTTCTGAGGCTGAACACTGCTTTCCAATTAAACTTTTCGATGCACATGCAGAAGAACTTCTTGATTCTGTTGATATTTTATTTGTTCCACGAATTATCTCAATGAAAAAAGACTATATTACCTGCCCAAAATTTGGAGCATTACCTGATGCTGCCGCAGCTGATGTTGCCTCTGATAAACCTGTACTTATAATTGAAATTAACGAGAATAAAAAGCCACTTAAAAAAACTTTATTCGAACTTGGATGTGACCTAAAAGTCCCTTCATTAAAAGTTAAAAATGCTATCGAGAAAGCATACAATAGAATGTATCTGGAACGTGAACTGTTAATGAAAACCAAATATAAAGAAGATGCACCTACTTTTCTAATTCTGGGCCACCCTTACATTCTCCATGATCCTTTCATTTCCGGAATGATAATAAAAAAACTAAATGAATTAAAAGTAAATATTGAAATATTTTCATTCTCAAAAGAATATTCTTCTGAAACAAACATTATGTGGTGTACATCTAATAAAATGTATCATAAGATTTCAACAATGGAAAAATCACAATATAATGGGATAATACAGATAGCAGCCTTTAATTGCGGCTGTGACTCTATGATGATTGAAACTTTCAGACCAGTAATAAATGAGAAGAAAATACCATATATGGTTTTAATAATTGATGAACATTCAGCCCAGGCGGGGTTGGATACAAGGCTTGAAGCCTTTATTGATTCAACAGGTTGGTAAATTTATGGCGCATCTGGCAATACCTAATCTTGGAAATTATACTATTGCTCTGGCCTCATTTGTTGATGCTCTGGGAGTAGAAGCTTGGGCAACCACAGCCACTTCACCCAAAGCAATGAAGCTAGGTATTGCGAATGCACCTGAATCTTTATGTCTCCCTTTTAAAGCTCATTTGGGACACTATATTGAAGCTGCTGAAGCCGGTGTAGAATACTCAGTGATGGTTAACAGTGTGGGCACATGCCGACTAAGGTATTATCGTTCCCTTGCAGAGCGAATCTTGAAGGAACGAGGTTATAAAATGAGAATGTTTGGTCTCGGATATGATGGAATAAAGCCTCCTATGGTCAGGTATTTTGATCCTAAATTCAGTTTTGCTCTAAAACATGCTCTTATAGCTTTTACTAAAATTAAAGTAATTGATACAATTGAAATAGCTGCCTGGAAATGCCGAGCCCGAGAAGTTATTCCTGGACAAACCACACAAATAATGAATAACTGCTTAAAAGAACTTAATCAACTAAAACAGGGCAAATTAATAAAAACATTTCATAAAGAAGTTAATAGAAGATTTAGCTGCATTGAGATTGATAAATGTAAAAAACCTATAAAGGTTGGCTTGATTGGTGAAGTTTCTGTTCTTCGAGATAAGACAATAAATCATAATGTTGAAGAAATACTGGGTAATCTTGGAGTAGAAGTAAGAAATTACTTTTTGCTAGGAGCTGAAATTAGAAATATATTCAAAATTGGTTTTGGAAATAAATATACAAGAAACAAAATGGCAAAAATCGCTAAACCGTATTTAAATTGTCCTGTAGGAGGACATGCTTTAGATTCAGTGGCACATACTATTTTATGTGCTAAAAGTGGATTTGACGGTATGGTTCATCTATGTCCTTCCGGTTGTATGCCTGAAATCAGTATCAGACCTATCCTACGAAGGATTAGCAAGGATCTGGATATACCGGTACTTCAATGCTCCTATGATGAACATACAAGTCCTGTGGGCATTGCTACTCGTCTGGAAGCATATGTAGATGTCCTAGAGGCTCGAAGGAATAAGAAATGTACCGTCTGTTTAAAAGGAGAGTAAATGAGTAAAATTGGATATCTTGGAATAGATATTGGTTCAATCAGTACCAATCTTGTTTTGATCGATTCTGATAAAAATGAGTTCTCAAAAAACTATATACGTGGTGTAGGCAGTCCTATACATTCAGTTCAAAAAGGTCTTTTGATGATTAGGGATGAAATTAGGGAAGATATAACTATAAAAGGAGTTTGTTCTACCGGAAGCGGTCGAGTTCTTATAGGTATGATGGTGGGTTCAGATATTATTAAAAATGAGATTTCAGCTCATGCTAAAGGAGCTATCCATTCACATCCAGATGTAAAAACCGTTTTTGAAATTGGAGGACAGGATAGTAAAGTTACCATTATTCGGGATTCAGCGGTAGTTGATTTTTCAATGAACCTGGTCTGTGCTGCCGGCACAGGTAGTTTCCTGGATTCTCAAGCACGACGCTTGGGAATAACTGTACAGGAGATGAGTGAATTAAGTATACTTTCAGATAATCCTACTACTATAGCAGGTAGATGTACCGTTTTTGCAGAATCAGACATGATTCATAAGCAGC
>JAGLGH010000021.1 GCA_023144115.1 Nanobdellota archaeon
TGTTAACCAATTTCGGTACTATACAGATTCTGAATAATTTCGAAACATTTATTAAGTCTATGCTTAATATAATTCTTTAGCTTATAATGATACCTCAAATAATATTCTTAGGGACAGCTGGCGACAGCTTTGTATATGGCAAGCAGTTGAGGATGTCTGGAGGATTTGTCCTAAAGGTTGGGCGCTATCAGTTCATAGTGGATCCAGGACCTGGTGCACTTATGCGTGCAAACCTTTGTGGAGTTAATCTAAGAGAGACTACTGCAGTTATAGCTACGCATCCTCATGTGAATCACGCTTCAGATATCAATGCTGTTGTAGGAGCCATGAGTTATAATGGCATGGATAGGCTAGGTGTAGTGATTGCAAATAAGACAGTTGTTGAGGGGAACAATGATTACATACCTGCCCTTTCAAAATTCCATAAGGGTTGTGTAGAAAGGGTTATTGGCATAGAGGCAGGTCAGAGAGTGGGAATCGAGAACATGGAATTGCTTGCGCTTAAGGCTAGGCATGATGATCCTGATGCTATAGGATTAAAGTTTGTCACACCTGAATTTGTGCTTTGTTACACTGGAGACACAGGTTACAGCGAGGAACTTAATGAGCAATACAAAGGTTGCGATATACTTGTGCTGAATACTGTGCATGCCTCAGGAGAAAAGTCTGATATCAATCTTTCTTCAGATGATGCAATCAAAATAATAAAGGTTGCAATGCCTAAGCTTGCTATAATCACTCATTTTGGCAAGTCTATGATTAATGCTGATCCTCAAATGACAGCCAGAAGAATCCAGAAAGAAACTGATATCCAGGTGCTTGCTGCAACCGATGGTCTTGTGATATCACCTAATTTTTATTCTTCATCCTCAAAATAAATATCTTTCTCTTTATTTATGCTTCTTATTGATATTTCTCCAAATTCGCAGTATTTGCATGTCCCGTCCAGGCTCACCCAGTTGCCATCAGATTTATATCTTTTCAGGGCTTCGGGCAGCAGTGCATGTATATACACATGACCAGGCTCAAACACAAACCTGATCTGTATCCCTACTGCTCGCAGAAGAGATGCCATAAGTACAGAAGCGTCATCGCAGTCTCCTCCTTGATTCATCAGTGATTGTCTTGCAGTCTTTACATATTCGATAGAAAGAGGATCATTAACATACTGGAAATTATCGCGAACAAAATAGAATATTGCCTTGGCATAGCATACCTTGCTTGACGACGCACAGCTGGCAACAGCAATCCTATCAGCAGCAAACTTCACAACAGAATCATCTGGCTGGATAAGGCTGTAATAATCATTTCTCTGGACGACCAGGGTCTTGTTGCCTATAGGTCCATCAATCCCATTTGGAAATATATCCCCTATTGTTGGAATCTCACCAGGGCTTGGATTTGTCTTGATTCCGTAAAAAGGGATTGCCATCGATACAATCAATAGGAGGAGAAATAGACCTAAAATGAATCTGATAGGACCTTTGTGCCATGGCTCTTTCTCAGAATCCCCTTCAGGGATTTGGTATATATTATCGGTATCGTGCATGGTCTAATCCCGCTTAGCCACAAACAGTCGCATATGTTCTACAAAGTCTTCTGCTTCAGCGAGATAATGATCATATTCTTCTCCGGATATCTCTTTTATCTCTCTGTGAACTATCATCTTTGAGAGGCTATAGAACTTGCGCATTATTTTAGCATACTTCTCCAGGATAAGACCTTTTTTTACAAGCTTTTGTTCTAACATGTCTGCGACATGACTTGGACTTGGAGGTATCTCGTTCATTTTCATAAGAGCTGCATGAGATGCGTCAATCACAGCCCAATATAGGTCGAGTGTTGCCTGCATGATATGCCATTTTGAGTTCTGCAGTGTTGCAGGCGCTCTTGCAAAATATGTCCATATGCTCTCTGTTGTAGGCTTTATCCTTCCACTCCAAAGCAGCATCTGCAAAGGATCAAAAAATCCAGTATCATAAAGAGCAATACCATCCCTAAGCATGTTTATTGCTATTGGATCACCTTTTCTTACATATTCCCAGAAATTTGTGAATTTGAGTGTTGTGACATGCAGCCTTTTTGATGTCTGTATAACAAGTTTTTCAATAATGACTCTGTAAGTCTCAGATATTTCTGTGCTTAACTGCACTGTCAAATCATTTATTATGATTAGGATGTCAATGTCATGGGGCCTAATATCTGCATCTTTCCTTGCGTTGCTGCCAAAAAGGATGATGCCTTTGACAAGGTCTTTGAATTCTTTCAGGACTTTGTCTGAGAATTTATAAGCTATCTCCTGATCGTCTTTGAGGTATTTTGCAATGTTAGGATTTGTCTTTCTTCTTATTTTGTATTCCATAGTATTATTCTCCAGTATGATTATATATCAAATCTATTAAAATGTTTTGTGAGTATTGGGGAGTGGTGTTGGGGGAGAGTTTATATGCCCCAGAGAGTTATTGGAATCGAGTCATGCCAGAATATATCTCCTTTTTTAAGATAGTTTGGGGTAAAAATATTATTATATACTGCGAGAATGCCTTTCATTTCATGAAGTAATTTTTTTTCCACGCTGTTCCTTGTAAAACTAGTGTCAGGATTGATGAATATGATGTCATATCCTGAGAGAGGGGTATTATTGAAATCCATTTTCTCAAAGTCAGCATCCATGCCTAGTTTCTCTTTTATCTCTATTGCTTTATCATGGAGATCTTTATCGAATTCAATTCCTTTAGCGTTTGTAAAAAGGCTTGCGATAAGCACGACAATTCCGTCTCCTGAGCCAAGATCAAGGAAATTATTGAATCTCTCAAGCCTTATCTCTTTGAAGAATGTAAATATTGCATCAGGGGAAGAACACCCCCATAATCCTATGCCTGTATCTCTGCAATTTATCTTTCCCTGCCTGAGAAGCTCATTATAGAATTTATTATATTCATCTTTTATCTGTGTGAATCTTGCTTCCCTATCTTTTGCTTTTGCATCAGCGTTATTACTCATCCAGGATAGTAAATATTTAAATATTATATATATTTTTCTCTATAATTGAAGATATATGGCAAAAAAATCAGAAGTTGAGAAAAAGAAGCCTGTTGAAACAAAGCTTGATGTTAGCAAAAAAATTGATAGTCAAACTGCTGAGAAAAAAAAGGATGTAAAGAAAAAAGAGAATGATAACAAATCAATTTCAGAGATAATAAAGGCAAAACAATCACCAGAGAAAGCTGATGGGAAAAAATCAATTGATAATAAGGTAATTACTCAAAAAGGCGCAAAAAGTCTGTTTGGTGATGCTGCATATATGCAGCATCTTCTAAAACAGCAGGAGAATATGCTAGATTATTCAAAACTTTTCTCGCACTTTGGCAAGAAGAGACACAATTATAATTCTTATGATGCTTATTCTTCTGCATATAATGATGATTCTGAAAAAAATCATTTAAAACATGAAACAATATCCTATGAGGCAATTGACAGAATAATTGAAGATAGCTTGGTAGAGAATATGTGCGGGTTTAGCCTGAATCGGGCAACAATTGAGGAAAAAGAGGCATTTAAAATGTATTCAATGTTCAATCAGTCGCTGATTCAGTTAAAGTATGCCATTGGTTTAAGTTAGGCTTTTTCTCCAATAACTTTAAAAATTAGTAAGAAGATTAATAAAATAGAGGGTTATAAAAAATGAAAATTAGCAAGGAATTTGTATTTGATGCTGCTCATAAATTGTTATGGCATAAAGGAAAGTGTCAAAATCTCCACGGGCATACATATAAATTAATAGTGACAGTTGAAGGGCAGCTTAATGAAAATGGAATTGTTATGGATTTTGGAGATTTAAAGAAAATCATTGTAAATAATGTAATCTCAAAGCTGGACCATAAATATCTTAATGATATATTTGAGAATCCCACAGCAGAAAATATGGTAATCTGGATTTGGAATCAGTTAAAGCATAAGTTAAATCTTTATGAGATTAGACTATGGGAATCTCCAACATCTTGTGTTGTTTATAATGGAGGGGAGAAATATTAATTAAATAGGAGTTTTGTGAATTTAAAAAAAAATAAATTTAGTTAATATTTCTTGAAGGGATTATATCCATAATCGTCATCATCATCAAATCGATTACCAATTTTGATTAATGGTGTAGGTTTAAAAATGGGAGGCTTATACCTGTAGTCATCATCATCAAATTGATTACCTAGCTTGATTAATGGTGCAGGTTCTGGAATGAATGGTTTACACATATAGTCGTCGTCATCATCAAATCGATTGCCTATTTTAATTGGTGGCAAGGGTTCTGGCATGGATGGTTTATATCCGTCATCATTATTGATATAAGATCTATTGATCCTAGGTTTTAAAATGGTAGGATGCATTGGACATGTATGCCCCATTTTTTCAGCCCTGTTCCTGTTATGGTCGTCCCACATCATCATTTCCATCTGTGTTGGATTTGGCATTTTTATTTTCCTCCTTGCTTTAAAGCATTTTTTAATAGAACAATAATACTTGTTTGTTCTGTTACTACTAGTTAATAACAAATCATTTATAACTCTTTCGGTTAAAATTCCGCAAATTATCCGAATCTGAACAAATATAAGAAAATTAGAGAGGGAATTAAACTGATTCATTCCATAGGCACTTGAGACCATAAAGTAAAATCCTGGCTTGGAGCAT
>JAGLGH010000210.1 GCA_023144115.1 Nanobdellota archaeon
ATTTTGCAGCAGAAAGTCATGTTGACAGGTCAATCGAAAGTTCAGATATATTTGTTAAAACTAATGTTATCGGAACGCACACTCTTCTTGAAGCAGCAAGAATCAATGGCAACAAGAGATTCCATCATATTTCAACTGATGAAGTATTTGGCTCATTAGAAGCTGAAGGAAAATTCAATGAGCTTACGCCTTATGACCCAAGAAGCCCATATTCCGCAAGCAAAGCTGCGTCAGACCATCTTGTGAGAGCATATTTCCATACACATCAACTCCCGGTTACAATTTCCAATTGCTCGAATAACTATGGACCTTATCAGCATCCTGAAAAACTCATTCCCCTGTTTATAACTAATCTATTAGAAAACAAAAATATTCCAGTATATGGAGATGGGCTTAACATAAGAGACTGGCTTCATGTTGAGGACCATTGTGAAGCAATAGACACAATTTTCCATAAAGGTAAAATTGGAGAGACATACTGTATAGGAGGAGAGTGTGAAAAAACAAATCTCGAAATAACAAAATTAATATTAAAAGAATTTAACAAAGACAGCAATTGGATAGAATTTGTTGAAGACAGAAAAGGTCATGACATGAGATATGCAATAGATGCTTCAAAAATAAAGCAGGAATTGGGTTGGACACCAAAGCACACTTTTGAACAAGGAATAAAAGAGACAATCCAATGGTATAAAAACAATGTTGAATGGTGGTCAAAATTAAAACATTAATATTGGGAGCTAGAGGTATGCTTGGGCATGCCCTTGTGCAAGAGTTTCCAGACGCCCTTGCATGGGGTATTAAAGAATTAGATATTACAGATGAAGAAATGGTTTTCAAGAAGATAAGAGAAGCAAAACCAGACATAATCATAAACGCAGCAGCATATACAGACGTAGATGAAGCAGAAACAAACAAAGAGCAATGCTTCAATATAAATGCAGAAGCTGTAAAATACATAGCAAAAGCATGCGAAGCAGCAGGTTCAACCCTTATCCATATAAGCACAGATTATGTATTTGACGGCAAAAAAGAAGGTTATGAAGAAACAAGCAAAAAATCCCCATTAAGCATTTATGGTGAAAGTAAGGCACTTGCAGAGGATTATATCCTTGAAATCCTAAACAGATTCTATATCTTAAGACCTGCGTGGATGTTTGGCAAAAACGGAAAAAATTTTGTCAGCACCATAACACAATTAGCTCAAAATAAAGAATCAATTGATGTTGTAAATGACCAGAAAGGATGTCCAACCTATACAAAAGATCTTGCAGAGAAAATTAGGTCAATAATCAATGAGCCTTTTGGAATTTATCACATTACAAATTCAGGTATATGCAGTTGGTACGAATTGGCAGAAGAGATTGTAAAAATTACAGGATTAAAATGCAATATAAATCCTACAACTTCAGACAAATTCCAAAGATCAGCTCAAAGACCTAAATATTCCATATTACTAAATACAAAAACAAAACCATTAAGATATTGGCAAGATGCGCTAAAAGAATATTTAGAGGAAAAATAAAATGAAAGGAATAATATTAGCTGG
>JAGLGH010000211.1 GCA_023144115.1 Nanobdellota archaeon
CCTGTATATGACAAGCCCATGATATATTACCCCATGCAGACACTAATTGATGCAGGAATTAAGGATATTCTTGTTGTCTCTGGTCCTGGCCATGCAGGTGATTTCCTGAACCTATTAGGCTCAGGCAAGGAGTTTGGAATTAAACTAAATTATACAATCCAGGACAAAGCTGGAGGAATAGCCGAAGCATTAGGCTTGGCAGAAGATTTTGCAGAAGATGATAACGGTTTAATTACAATATTAGGTGATAACATATTTGAAGATAAATTTGATATATCTGATTTTAAAGAAGGGGGGAGGATATTCCTTAAGGAAGTGGATAATCCCTATAGATTTGGTGTAGCAGAGGTAAAAGGGAACAAAGTGATTGGAATAGAAGAAAAGCCAAAAGAGCCTAAATCATCTTATGCTGTGACAGGATGTTATATTTATGATAAAGATGTATTCAATGTCATTAAGACATTAAAACCATCACACCGGGGAGAACTTGAGATTACAGACGTTAACAATTACTATATTAAAAAAGGAAAGATGGATTGCAGGATACTTAAAGAGCAATGGACAGATGCAGGAACTTTCGATAGCCTTGTTAAAGCCAGTTTGATGATGCAGAAAAATAAAAATACGCAAAAAGGGGTTAGATATAATTCTTAGTGTTTATATCTTCTTAAACATAAAAAAATTATTAGGCACCTGATGCACTAATTCAAAATCCTCTGAAGAACCAACAATTCATTTGTTTTATTCCCCATAGACCTTGTACATGTAAGATCGATAATTGCAAACTCAAATTCTATCACTTTCTATTCATCAAAGGAGAGATTGAACACAAGAGTATCCATCAATCGCATCACAATCTAAACCAATTTAAGTATAAACATCCCGTCTTTATCTGAATAAACAGTTTTAACTTCATCTGAAACAGAAAAATCACTTAATATCTTCTGAGTTTCTTCCTGAGACAAAACTTTCTTTGTTATGCAGCTTATTCCGACTAATATGTAATCATAATCCTTCTGCTTTGCAAAACTAATTATATCATTAGCACTTTTCTCACTTAAACTTGCTTTAAATTCTCTTATTTCTTTATCTGCAGTCTGGCTCATCATATTAACTCCTGCAGCAAACTGATCTGCCTCCCAGCATAATACCATAGATTTAGATTTCCATGGAACATTTTTTTCCATCCATAAATAACCTGTAAGTTCAGGACTGGATACACCTCCCTCTTTCTGAATTGGATGAAAAAATCCATAATCCGGTGGCCAATAAGATGTCTGAACCTTATATTTTGGAACACTACTTGTCAAGATAACCCCAATGATAAATACAATTAATATAACATATCTCGCTTCTTTTCTTATTGGAAACGACCTTAACAAAGAGAATATTCCAAAAGCCAAAATGATGACTGCAGCAATTGCCATATATGCCCAAATTCTATGTGGGAAAAACTTATAAGCAAACCTATTGCTTTGAGATGCCATAAATGTCATAAAGAATATTATAATAGACAAAAATATCCACCTGCTTCTCTCTTTATCTGAAGAATCATAAAGCTTTTTCACAGCAATTATGAAAAATACTAAGCATAAAAGCAAAGCAATAAAAAAGAACGCTCCAAAGCCTGTAGCCTGATCTATCTTATTAGCTAAAGGTGAGATGAGATAATCCTTAAAGCTATAAATAACACCTCCAGAGCTGTCTCCTTGCCCTCCAATCATCATCTGGAATCCAAGCTTGTTTGCAAATGCAAAAAATCCAAATTTAATAAATGTAGGGATATAATAAAGCCATGAAAGCAAAACACCCAATATAAGTGCATAGAGACAATGTTTTCTAAGATCTTTATATAAAATTACACCTTGAATCCAATAAAGACCAGCAATAATCCCAAACACACCAGCAGTAATAGGCTGCACAACAAAAATGCTTGCAGATATAATACCAGCGACATAAAGCCAGCGCTTATTTTTATTTATCTGAGTAAAAGCATAAAATGCAGGAAAGAACAATGTAACCCCAAGAGATGCCGCAAAAATAAAATGGCTTAAATAACATGGAACAGCTGCCAATAAGAATGTCGCAAAAGCTGACCTAAGAGGACATTTCATAATCCTTTTCATAAAAAAATAAAAGAACAATATTCCTAATGAAATGAGGAACGAATTAAAAAACTTTAACACCCATTTAAGGTCAGGATTTATCTGATAAAGCATTGCATTCATAACTGCAAATGTTGGAGGATATGGTTCAGTATAATGTAAAATCTTCCAATCATCTGCAGGAATAGAATATGATTTTTGTTCTGCTATATACTGCGAGACATCAGCGTGACTCCATGGATCTCCATTCTCAAGATAAGGAAATGTAAAAGCACCTTCCAAATACACAAAGAGATGAATCGCGAATATCATAAAAACAAGAACTAAAGCAAGATTTGTTTTTGTAAGTTTAAATATTTTCTTTATTTTTTCTTTCTTTGCTAACTGCGAACCATTAAGCAAAAATCTAAATAAATCAATAGCAGGAACAATAAAAGCGATAATAAGAAAAACATACCACGCAAGAGGAATCTTTAATGTATTCAAAATTACAGACAAAATTGGAAAAACTCCAAGACCAATTCCAATGTTCATTACATATTTTTCAATCTTGCTCCTATTCTTCCCTAAACTAAATAAAGAGAGCAATGAATAACCCAAACCCCAGCACATTGCAAGGAAGTATAATATTGTTATTAAATAAATTTTTATTCTCCTCCATTAATCAATCTACAATCCTATAGCTGTCAAAGTATTTACGCGCATTTATCCAATCAACAGGACTTTTGCCTAAATCTATATGTTCAGCAGCTACCTTTGCCATATCAATGCAATGATCCATATTGTTATAATTAAACAACCCTGGACGCCCAATAGTCAACAAATTTGGGATTGTATCAAGATATTTTAATACTGCATTAAGATTCTGCTTAAAATGCAGATCATAGACTGGATAGACCTTATCAAACCTCTTAACTAAGTACTCCTCCACCCAGGCAGACTTAAGAATACCAGCTTTGATTAAATCTTTTTTGACAATCTCAACAATTTCATTAGTGCTCATATTATACAAATTACCTTCTTTATTGCATGTGACTTCTGCTGTAATCAATGTCTTTCCATTTGGACAAGTGTATGGACTAAAGCTTTTCTGTTCAGATACCCTATTAAAAATAAACTTTTTTTCTGGGAAGAATATCCAATTATCATCCATAACTTTATCCTTATTAATCACAAAATGAGTCAAAACTAAAGCTCTATATTTTAACTTTTTTGCAGCATATT
>JAGLGH010000212.1 GCA_023144115.1 Nanobdellota archaeon
CTGAAGAGTTTATTCATGACCTTATGCTTCATCTCGGTGAACCGTACTATGTTGCACTTTTAAGTGCCTCTGGCATATACGTAGGGAGATAAGGGTCAGGTATTTACTTTTTACCTAAAAAGTACCGTTATTAAAAGTATCTTGATGTTCACAATGTTGCGGGAAATCCTATCACATAAGCTTTGTACTCAGGCACGGTAAGAATATTGCTAAAGAACTAAATAACAAGTATATTTAAAAGGGTAGGAAGCAATAAAAGCCCAAAGGAGCCGGAAATGTCAAAGTATATAAATCCCTATACAGATTTCGGGTTTAAGAAACTGTTTGGAACAGAAGCCAATAAAGAAGCTTTAATAGACTTTCTTAATGAACTGGTAAACAAAGAACATAGAATAAAAGACCTTACATTTAATAATACAGAAAATTTTGGAGATTTAGCAAAAGATAGAAAAGCCATATTTGATATCTACTGTACAACTATGACAGGTGAAAAGATAATAATAGAGATGCAAAAAGCTAAAATAAACTTTTTTAAAGATAGAGCAGTATTTTACACAACATTTCCAATAAGAGAACAGGCAAAAAGAGGAGATTGGAATTTTAAGTTAAAACCAGTTTATTGTATTGCAATACTGGACTTTGAGTTTGACAAAAACTCTCAAAATAACGATTACAGAAATGATGTAACACTAAAAAATCAATACTGTGAAGAATTTTACGATAAATTAAAATATATATTTATAGAGATGCCCAAGTTTAATAAAAAAGAGAATGAACTAACAACACATTTTGAAAAATGGTTGTACTTTTTAAAACATCTGGCAGAACTTGATGATATACCGACAATATTAAAAGAAAAAGTTTTCGAAAAAGTCTTTAAAACAGCAGAGATAGCCTCATTAGATAAACAGCAGCACGACGCATACGAGAATAGCTTACTGCAATACTGGGAAATGACCAGCGCAACAGACACCGCCCATGATGAAGGACGTGAAGAAGGACGTGAAGAAGGCCGTGAAGAAGAGAAATTAAATATGGCTCTAAAACTAAAAGGAATGGGAATGTCATTTAAAGAGATATCAGTCGTTACAGGACTTAAAGTTATAGAAATAGAAAAACTGTAATTAGTTTTGCATATATGTCTCTCTATGCAATTAACCACTATGGTGTTGCAAATATCGCTTCCCTCGCCCCAGAGCTGGATATCCATTTAGTTCATATCTCAACCGATTACGGAGTATACGGTTCCAGTAAAGTGGCCGGAGAAGAGGAAATCCGTAAAATATGTACAAAATACTACATTATACGAACAGCCTGGCTTTATGGGCAGTTTGGTCCAAACTTTGTTTACATTATGCTTAAGTTGATGAATAAACAAAGAGGCCGTCCTACTCTCTCCTTTCAAAGGAAAAGGTAAAAGAAAAGCTAGATTCCCTGTTAGAGACTGGAAGGAATCATTTTTCCATTATGTATTGTCTTTAAAGCCAATATTTAAACGTGGAAGTCAATGGCAGGAGCTTGCCTTGGAAGATTACGATGGAAATTAAGAACAAAGCCTATGCTCTCAATATTATTGACTCATTTGTAAAACAAATATCAGAAGAATACCATGTTGTATATGTCTCTCTGTATGGTTCATATTGCTATGGAAATCCAGGAAATAATAGTGATATCGATGTCGCAGTTATTATTAATGAATCTATTGATAATTATAAGGATTTTGATATATTTCAAAAAGCTCAGAAAATTAATTTAGATCTGGAAGCCGTTGTTTTTACTCTTGATGAATTCAATCAGAATGCTTCTCCTGATTTGGTTGTAGAAATAAAAAATAGAGGGGAAAAAGTTGCGTAGCTTTCACAATATTCTTGTAACAGGTGAGTAGGATGCATGGCGAGCAGTAAGCGTAGCGCACGA
>JAGLGH010000213.1 GCA_023144115.1 Nanobdellota archaeon
CATACAGCTATATTATCAATTAACAAATACCCCTTTTTCACAAGTTTTTGTGAAAGGCAATCAACATAATTTTGCATTAGTTCTTTAGACATCATGCAAAGATGATTAGTTGATTCATTATTATGGATATACTGAGAAGGAATAATCTCCGGAACTAAAGTGCGATGGTATTCTGTTCCCACACGAATAGCAAGGAAGTGCGCCCTTATTTCATCAGGTTCTGAATCCATGATTAATTTGATTGTATCTCTCATGCCTTTTTCATCAATCTCTGGCAGATCAAGGATAAAACTAGCTCTGACTCTTAGCCCAATCTTCTTGGTTTCCTTAATTACCCTCTTTATATCCCTTGGACTAATCCCCTTGTTTTGACACTTTAAAGCCTTAATGCTGCCTGATTCAGCACCATAATGGATCCATTCAAATCCTGCTTTCCTCATAATTCTCATAGTATCAATATCAAAAGTAGATATTGTTCCAAGGCATCCAAAACTGCATTTGATTTTTCTTTTGATAATCTCCTTGGAGATATCCATCATCCTGGTTTTGCTTGCTGTAGCATTATCATCTAAAAAAAGAATCTTCTTCGCAGAATATCTTTTAATTAGATATTCAATCTCATCTGCTACATTTTTTGCGCTTCTTCCTCTGAAATTGCCCCAGAATGATGGTGTTGCGCAAAATTTGCACCTGCCAAAACAACCTCTGCTTGAAAGGATTGTCCTTACCTCAATGTAATCTGTTAAATCAATAAGGTCTCTGTCAGGCATTGGCAGGGAATCAATATCAATCTTCTCTATTCGCTTTTCATTTGAATATATCCTTTTACCTATCTTATAGCTTATGCCTCGAATTTTAGACAGAGATTCCTGGGACCATTCCTCTGGCAGAAATAGTTCCAAAAGCGCAGGCTCCATCTCTCCATGAATAACAATATCTACTCTATTTTGGAGAAACTCTTTAGGATAGCAATTCGAAGTCTTTCCACCCATGATTACTTTTATCCCATTGTCTTGTGCAATTCCTGAGATTTCATTGATTCCTGGGATTGATTCTGTTGTGTGAAGCGGAATGTGATAATCAAAGATTATTACAATAATGCTTGGAGCAAAATCAATAATCTTGCCAATTATATCCTTAGGTTTCATCATCTTAACATCCATATCAACAACCTTAACCTCATTTCCAAGAGACTGGATAAAAGTTGCAACACTTAAGACATCTATTGGCTCAATCAACAGGCTTTGCCTGGTAAAAGGCATATTTGGAGGATTGATGACTAAAACTTTTTTCATTTTTAGTCCTGATAGAATCTGGCAATCCTATCTCTCCCTCCAAATTTTTCAAAATAATATTTAGTTCCTGTTGCAGCATAATCTCTCCATGCAGGGTTATCATCTTTGATCATTTCCCTGAGCCTTGTTGCAGATATATCAATAGGCTTTTCCACAAATTCAAATGGATTAACTGTTTGATAACCAGCAGCATCGCAAAGACCAATGACATAATCATTCCCAGAAACAATTGCAGTATCTTTATCAACACCGCAATAATCCCTCAAATAATCCATCCATTCTTCATCACTCTCAAAATCAGGAACACCTACAAATTTGCAGTTAGTGATTCCTAAGTCATCAAGTGACTTCTCTAGCATTAATTGTCTCTCTTGCGCAGAATAAGGATTATCCTTGCCAATCTTATTGGCGCTTCCAATGCCAATAACCACCTCTTCAGCTGCATTGCAGGCAACCTCAAGCATACTTATATGGCCTATATGGGGTGGCTGTGTTCTTTGAGGTATAACCAACTTCTTCGCATATTTCCTGTCTGTGTAATTGTTTCTTATCATTACTCATGGAAAGAGTTGTATTATAGTTAGATATTTTTAACAAAAAACTGTGCAAGTAGTTGTATCAAATAGAAAAATATTTATACTAGGCCCTCCATACTTCCTTCATGACTCTCGATAATAAGACTACTGAAAAGATTAAGGCCCTGGTGTATTCAAGACCAAGAAACATTAATGAGATTGCTCATGCAATCAATAAGAACTGGAGAACTGCAGACAGGTATATTGACCAGATCATGCTCCAGACAGGAACAATCAAGACAATTACTTTCAGGGAAGGCACAAGAGGGGCATTGAAGATAGTATACTGGAATAATACTGAAAAGATATATTCAACCGATGTTCAGGAGAAGCTCTTTAAACAGATAGAATCTGTAATAGACAAAGCTGATTTTTCTCCTTTTGAGATCTACCAGTATATTGACCCAAAAAACAGAAAAGGCTACTATGAAGAGATTGAGTCAGAGAAAGACTATAATTATAATATTAAATCGCTTGCGCCTTTTTTTGAGGTTGCCCAAAAAGAGATCTATATCTTTGCAGGCAACCTTGCATTTCTCCATCTCAAACACAATAAAAAGACAATCTTTGAATACATAAAAGAAGCAGTCAAAAGAAAAGTCATAATTAAGATAATCACAGATATTAACCTGGCAGATCTTAGTAATGTTGAACAAGTGCTGTCTTTAAACAGCGGACTGCGAGAGCCTTCTGTAGAGGTTCGCCATGAACAAATCCCTCTCCGGGCATATATCTTTGACAACACTATTATAAAATTAGGAGAGATCAATTCCAGCCAGAGGAAGAAAGGCCAAAAAAAGCAGATTCTTGCATTATATTATGAGATAAGGGATGAAAGCTGGATTGATTGGATGCAAAAACTCTTCTATAAGAAATTCCAGAATGCAATCCCTTCAAACATAAGAATTGAAAACTTAAGATCCATCAGTAAATTGTGAATTGATTGACCTTTTTAACCACTCCCAAAATCAAACCCCGAAACATTTAAATATCTCTCTC
>JAGLGH010000214.1 GCA_023144115.1 Nanobdellota archaeon
GGAGAGGAAATCTTCACTTACTTAGAACAAATCCTTGAACCACGCATTGGAAACAAAGTTCCGCTTTATGGAAACGAGAGAATCAATGCCTATGCAATGGATGGAAAAGAGATCTGCCATGCTGTGACTTCTGAAGGTCTGTTTACTGAATTTGGAAGGGATCTTGAATCAGGCCCTACAATGAATGTCTATGTCATGGGATTAGATACTGTTCAAAGCATAGTAGAATCTGAAGATTCTCTAAAGACATTCTATAAGCTCAAAGGAGATGGAGATATCAGGATAGAGCCTGTTGGTGCTACAAAAAAGGTTAAGTTCTTCTTCACAAATATTGTTGGGAGAATAGCCAGCTGGTTTTAAAGCTGAAGTGAATCTAGGTGGGGTCAATCTCAAAAGACCCTAATCCTTGATGCAATCACTTCTTTATGACCCTCCTGCTCTGATATTGTGCCTATAACTTCAACTCTTGCTCCTTTTTCAATAGACACATTATCAAAAGCTATTATCTCTAGTGTCTCTGTTCGTGAGATTGTCAGAAATGTCACATCTTCATATGAAGATAACTTATCCACGATGCCTACGAGTTTTATCTGATTCTCTCTAGCCTGGCTGTCTGCAATCTCATTTTCCTCAATATCCTGATCTATGATCTGCAAAAGGCAGAATAATGAGATGATACCTATTATTGCAATAACAAATGACAGCCTAAGGAGTTTTTCTTCCATATATGCTTAAGATAGCAGGCCATTAATAAAATATACTGTCATTTTTCCGGAAGATTTTTAAAATAGCTGCAATAATCAATAAGAATATAGATATAAGAGGAATATAACAATGGAAAAATACCCAACTCCAATAGAGACTTTGCATAAATTCAGAGGCAAGGAAATAATAGTAGAACTTAGGAATAAAGAAACAATATGTGGTGAGCTTGTAGCTTTTGACCTCAGCACAAACCTTACACTAAAGACTGCTGAAGGCACAAGATTTTTCCAAGGAAATTCTGTGAACCTCATATACAGTAAAAAGGAAACTGAATCAACAGGAGCTGAAGTAAAAGAAGAAACCCTTTCTGAACCGGAAACCCCTCAAGAAGCAGAAGTTACTGAAGAAGTTCAGGAAAAAGAAGAAGATAAAACAGAATAAATCCACTTGCCATAGGACAACCCATCATAAACCTTATAAAGTTGAGTTTTTTCTTATATTTTATGGCAAGAGCATATGAATCCCCATCTTCAATAAATACTTACCTCCAATGCCCTAGAAAATACTATTATATATATATTGCAAAATATTCTACACTGCCCAGCATACATCTTATTCGGGGAAATGTTGCGCATTCTGCTCTTGAGCATTTCTATAATATCCCTGATGATGATATTGAAAAGCTTAGCATAACAGATTATGAGATTGTGCTGAGAACACGGATAAAGAAACAACTGAAGGATTTCTGGTTCAATAATATGGGCAAGTTTAAGAAACTGGATCTTTCTAATGACCAGCATCTTTTTTATTTTAGGGAAACGCAGGAGATGATGCAGACTTGGATGGGAATATTTCTTGAAAAATTAAGAATCAAGATAGATGAGTTGAACTGTATCAAAAGTGCATTCAAATCACTTATCCCCACAAGAGAAAAAAAATTCTTCTCACCTGCATTCAAAGTCATGGGATTCATTGATGTTATTGAAGAAATAGATGGAAAAATTAGGCTTATGGATTATAAGACCAGCAAACGACCTCATATAAATGAGGCTTACAAATTGCAACTGGCAATCTACTCTCTGCTTTATTATGAACAATGCGGCAGGTTGCCTGATGAGGTAGGCATATATTTTCTAAAATATAACGAACAGAGCTTTCCTGCTGATGAGCAGCTGATGGAATTCGCAAAAAGAGAATGCATGCTTATGCAGAAGAAAACAAAAACTGATAAAATGGATGATTATCCAAAGCAGAGAAGCCCCTTATGCAAGTATTCTACAGGCCAATGCGATTTTTATGATTTCTGCATGAAAACAAATACGTAACATTTATTAATAAGGATGTCATTCTGATTTATCTATTCAATATTAATATTTATGGGGGGAATACTTATGCAAAAACTAACAAAAATTTTAGCTATCTTTCTTATCCTAATAGCAAGCCTTGCTCTTGCAGGTTGCTCTGCTCAGGATTTGACAGGTAAATTTGTAGAAGAGACTGAAGGAAAAGACAATAGTGTTGCTGCTCTTGTGAATGGAGAAGAGATACATATGGATTATATGGAGAGGCAGTATCAGATTATATCAGTCAACTACCAGATGTATGGTATGGAACTGTCAAAGATGCAGCTTCTTGAAAATGCGCTTATTCCTCAAATGGTCCTTGTGCAGGAAGCAAAGAAAGAAGGCATAGAAGTAACTGATGAGGAAGTGACAGAGTTTGTAGATTCAGAGATGGCAAAGATTATGGAATCAATGCCTGAAGAACAACTTTTAGCTCAACTTAACAGCATGGGGGTAACACTTGAAGATCTTAAATCTGACAATGAAGTTGCATACAGGACACAGCTTTATATCCAAAGATTGCTGGAGAAATCTGTATGGTCTGGAATCGAAGTGAGCGATAAGGAAGTACAGGATTACTATGATAATAATATTGTTCAGTTCAAGACAGAAGAACAAGTAAAGGCAAGTCACATTCTTGTCGAAACAGAATCTGAGGCAGAAAAGATTCTCAGCCAACTTAAATCAGGCTCAGACTTTGAAGAACTTGCTCAAGAGCATTCAACATGCCCAAGCAGTGCAGAAGGCGGTGACCTTGGATATTTTGCGCATGGATCAATGGTTCTGGAATTTGAAGAAGTTGCATTTGCTTTGAAAGTAGGTGAAATCTCTGAGGTGGTAGGAACTCAATTTGGATATCATATCATCCAGATGACAGCAAAGAAAGAGGGGGGTACTGCTGGATTTGATGAAGTTAAAGATGAACTCACTCAGCAGTTGATGACTGGCAAACAGAGATCTGCAGAAGAAGTATACATAAACCAGTTGAAGAGCAAGGCAGAGATCAAGATTCTATTTGAAGAGCCTGTTGAAGAAGAACCATCTGATGTAGATGCTGTTGGAAAACTTTTGCAATAAAGTAAATTTTTTTATACTCAGAAATGTCAATACTCCAACCTTAAGGTTGG
>JAGLGH010000215.1 GCA_023144115.1 Nanobdellota archaeon
ATATATAAGAAATTAGTCACCCTGAAAGGCATATGCCAGTCGCGTGTCCAGCTTATTATGACTGGTCCTTTTACAAGTGACGGCGCAAAGCTGGTTTTTGTCCTTATCGCATCTGCCCTCCCCACTATATAACCATCACAGTCATAGATTATATCAATATTTGGAATGTTTATCCTTGATGCAGTTGCGCTGGCTGCACTTGTTCCTGTAAGCACAGCGCCAAGGTTTATCCTGATTGATGCAGATACCTGATCTTCAGCAATATGCTTCTGCTTATTTACTATGCTCAAGAAGAACCCAAGAATGACAATGCCAGCAATAAGGATAAATATCCAGTTGAACTGTACCTCAATTGCACCTCTTTTTTTCATCATTTTAATCTTTTTTAATTTCTAGAATCAATTTTTTACCATGCACTTATTTCTGCGTATTCCCCTGTGCCCCTAAGCCTCAATACTGTTTTAGGGATAGCCACATCTACACAAAAGAATCCATTCTGGACTTGAAGTGATCCTATATTATAGCCTTCTGCAGAAACACCTTTCATGAGAAACATATTCTCCCCTGTGCAGTCTTTCCATGCATCATATATTAATGGATATTCTGAGTGGATGTTTTCTATGCGATTTGAATCGGAACTAGTGATTTGAGAGAAACTTATGCATTTGTCTCTTGTATCAACAAAACACACTTTCTCAAATCTTTCAGGAATTTCAAGCTGCAACTTTTCAACAGAGCCATATTGCGACTCTATCTTTCCCACTTGTGTCTTTATCTCATTTGTCAGCTGCGTTATAATGAGCCCCTCTGACTGCTCGCCAAACGTCTTGACTGCCTTATAGCCATAAATCAGAACAGCAGAGAATATTATCAATGCAAGTATATAGATGAAAACTTGTCCTGCTATTTGCGCTTTTTTGTATTTAATTTTAATCATTTCTTCTCCTGCGAGATATCTTTTTAAGATCAGCCATAGTATCTTCACCTTTCTTCTTTTTCACCTTAGCTGCATTATCTTTTTTAATTTCTTCTTTTGATATCTTCTCCAGCTTTTTAAATACCTTCTCTTTTTCTGACTTTTTCTCTGCATCCTTTCTCTCTTCTTTGCCAAGCGTAATCCATTCTTCATCAATTCTCTTTTTTATAAGTTCAGGTTTGACAATCTCTCTTAACTTTGATATCTCTTCTGGTCTTTTAGCTATAATTTCTCTTTTCTTTCTTTCAATTTCTGATTTTTGTCTTGCTTTTTCTCTTATTTTTCGCGCCAGCAGTTCACGTTTAGCAGGTACATTGACATAAGGTTTTCGCTGAACAGGGCTTGGCTGCATCTTCTTTCCAGGCAACCTTTGCTTTGCCTTGCTTAATATATTTGTATCTATAAATTGTTTTGTCTTTGCTCCCAGGTCTTTGAATATTTCTGGATTTTGCATATACCCATAATATCCGCCTCCAAGAATAGCGAGGATTATAATCAGAAGCAACAGGTATATCCATGTATGGGATTTGGGCATATCATCAGGGTCTGTTGGATCTGTTCCTTTCTTAATCTCTACACCATCATCCCATCCATCTCCGTCAGTATCTGCGCCCCATGGGTCTGTGCCATATCTTTCTTCTTCCCTATTGCTTAAGTCATCATCATCCCAGTCTTCATCACCATCATTTATGCCATTGCCATCTGTATCAGGATTATTTGGGTCTAGGCCATATTCCCCTTCCCATTCGTTTGAAATGCCATCATTATCATCGTCTTCTTTCCTGTCTGGCATGCCATCATTATCATCATCATTGTCAATAGCATCAGGTATCCCATCATTGTCATCATCATCATCTTCATCATTAGGTATGCCGTCGCCATCTATGTCATCATCAAGATGGTTTTCTATGCCATCATTATCAAGGTCATTATCTTCATCCACATCATCAGAGTCTTTTATCCCGTCATTGTCATCATCATCATCTTCACCAGTGCATTCACCTATAGCATTCAATGGGCTGTCTGCAGTGTCGCACAGTCCGTCATTATCATCATCAGGATCTTCCCAGTTCTTAAGCCCATCCCCATCAATGTCATTATCCTGATCATTAGGTATACCGTCGCAGTCAAGGTCGTTCTGGGCGCATGCTGTGCATATTGAATCCTTGCATAGCAGCCCAGCATAACAATCACTATCTTCTATGCAGTTCATATCCTGGCTGCATCTTTCAGGACAGATATCACCTCCACAGTCTATATCTGTCTCATGATTGATTAAAGTAAGATGATAATCTTTGCATGTATCTGTTTTGGCGCAGACTCCGTATCTGCAGTTGCCTGTTTCACAATCACTGTCTTTTTCGCAGCCGCTGTCTAATGGGCATTTTTCGCATCCTCCGCCACAATCAATTCCTGTTTCCTTTCCATTCTTTATGCCATCATTACAAGATGATTCTGCGCATGTGCCATTTTGGCAGAATCTGCTTGCGCAATGGCTGTTATCTGTGCATTTTGCTCCAATCTCGCATGTGCCTATATCCGAGCAAGTCCTGTCAAGGCAATCAGGATCAGCAGGATTAGTGCAGTCCTTATCGCATATGCCGTCAGAATATGGGTGACAACAGTCGCCTTCGCTTGATGTGCATATTCCGCAATCAGGATCTTCTCCAGTTAAGCAGTCACTATCGCATACTTCATCTGCATCGCGATTACAGCATGCATCCTTTATATTGATGCAATCTTCTGTTCTTATACAGCCTTCTGTGTTAATGGTGCACTCGTTGCATTCAAGATAGCCGCCGCCAAAGTAAGCTGAACCATATCCTATGCAAGTATTAGATGTTAAGTCTTTGAAAAGATCTCCATCGCATTCCTCATTACCATCTACCAGTCCATTTCCGCAGGTGTTTAATTCGACGCATGATGATGTATCCAGGCTGCACTCATCACACCCAAGCTTCCCGCTTTTGAAATATAATGGAGAATATCCTGGACAGCTATCACTTGGAAGACCTGCGAAATAATCTCCATCACATGTTTCTCCCTGATCAATGATACTGTTGCCGCATTGAGGCGGAGCAATGCATGCCCCTGTGTTTAGCTGGCAAGAATCGCAGGAAATATTACCACCAATAAAACCTTTAAGATCAGTACAGCTTTGCACTACTCCAAAAGTATTGCCATCGCAGCTTTCTCCTGAGTTAAGTATGCTGTCTCCGCAGATTCCAGAAACCCCTTCGCATCCAGATGTGTCAAGATGGCAACTTGTGCATATTATTTTTCCTCCAGTAAATATATTGTCATAATCATGGCACTCATCTGGCACTGATCCCAGATCGTTTCCATCGCATTCTTCACCAGGATCCAGGATTCCATTGCCACATGAATCTATTGGGAAACATCCTGAAGTATCAATCATGCAATTATCAAGGCATCTGATTGTGCCTCCAGTGAAATCAGGAATAGCCTTGCAATCATTGATTGCCCCATACACAGGTCCGTTCTTATCACATTGTTCTCCAGGATCCAGGATTCCGTTTCCGCATCCAGGATGGCTGTCGCATCTTGATTTATCCAGTTCGCTGCAATCGCTGCTGCATCCAAGCTCGCCGCCAAGGAATGTGCTGAAATCTGTGCATTCATCAATAATCCCAAATACAGGACCCTCCTTATCGCACAGTTCCCCAGGGTCAATGAATCCATCTCCGCATCTTGGAGCCTGCTTGCAGAATACAGTCACTCCATCTGTTGATTCAGTCTGGCTTTCAAGCCCAACCCTGTTGAGAGCCAGTACCTCAAAATAATATGTAATGCCTACAGATAAATTAAGATCTGTTATCCACTTCCATTCACTTCCATTCTCAGGATTTGATCCCCAGGTGGTATATTCTGGCTGAGTGATATTATCTCCATTTTCATCAAAGATAGTATAGCTGTAATGCCCTATACCAGATTCTGCATCTTCACCAAGCCATTTTACCCTTAGCTTGTCTGTGTCGCAGCTGAATTCTGGAAATTCATGGGTGGTTGTATCATTAGCATAAAGCATTTCTGGGGGAGTATTATCAGAGAATATTGTAATGTTCGCATCTAATGGGCTGCCAGAACTATCTACACACATAAAGTAAAGAACATTTGCTCCAGAGACAAGACCTTTGGCATTTCCCTGATGGCTCCTCAGCAAGCCATCATTATAACCCTCTGAATTAACAAGACTGGTAATAATATCCTCGCTTAGACCCCAGAAGCATGATGCCTTCTTGTTTGTAAGGATATTCAGGGGTATTTCATTAGTCTGTGTTATTATTTTCTGATAAGTTAGATTAATCAAAAACTCTGTTTTTATATCAACTGAAAAGTCTATCTGCGCAACCTCTGATTTCCTTTCTGCCTTATCCATGCATGCAACATAATACGAATAACTTGCTTTGTCAGGTGATTCGATGTGAATCTCTTTTGTTTTTAAAGTATTGAAATCATTTTCTTCTATTGGCTCATCAAATGGATATTGGAAATTATCATAAACTCCAGCTATCTTGCTATATCTGCACACAACATCTTCATTTGCTAATATTCTCAGTGTTGTATTCCTGTCCTCATCAATTATAAGATTAGGGTCTGCTATGGCTTCTTCTATTATAGGCTCTTCTGTATCTACTCTTAGCTTGAATTCTTTGTAAGTGGTATCATAATGACCATCATTACATTTCACATAGAATGAATATTCGCTGTCATCTCCATGATTTATTTCACCGAAATTGTTCAGGATATGGTTTGTCCCATCAGTTGTGGGAAATAACACATAATAGCTATCAAGTATTGTGGTTAAGCGGTTCTTATTGAAAAAATACATGCATTCAGCATCATTATCTGTGCTAATCTCTATATCAAAGACATATTCTTGATCGACCCCCCATGTTGGATTGACCATGACAATGTCCAGAGTTTTGATTGCATTGCGGATGAACATAGAGGAATTAAGCGCCGTGTTCATGGCATAATCCTCAGCATCTATCTCAATATTCTGTTTTCCATCATTGACTGCGATAGTTTTGCTTTTCCAGGTTTTGTTCTGATTAGAAGCAGAGAAATTCGATGCATAGTCAATATCATTTATCCTGAATTGCGATAATAAGACCTTTTCATTATAATCTGCCTGAAAATTAATATATGATGTTGAGTATATTTCTTCATTATATGCAGGCTTTAGTGATTCAAGCACAGGAGGGACTGTATCAATTGTGAAAGGGATAAAATATGCCTCATCCATTGCTAAGCTATTATTTCCAATTGCATCAATTACAAGGAAATATGCATCACTGTCTGAAAAAGAGCCTGCAAAAGTAAACTCCGCAGTATTTTGGTCAATCCATGTATGGGTTGAACCAATCTGCTGGTTGAACATGTCAGAGCCCACTTCCATATATATCTCTGCCCTGGTTATTCCTTGCGGCTTGACAATAAAAGTAACATTGATTTTGGCATTTGGGCTGTTAGAGTATAACTTGTCTTCTATCTTCCTGCCTGGGTCTATGCTGTATTCTGCTATACTCGGACCACTTGCATTTTCAGATGCATTGAATTTGATTGTCTGGATTGCAGCCTTGTTATTTGAAGGATCTCTTGCATAATATTTAATCGTATTTTCGCCCTGATTTAATGTATATAGCACTGTTGTGCCTTCTGTCATATTTAAGTTAAGGATATTCAGCTCTTCTTCAATGATGGCAATAAAATCATTTTCTGTGCTGCAGTGCCCGTCATTATCTAAGCATATGTAAAATCTATAGCAGCTGCCGTAGTTGTCGCACTCTTTTGCATAATCTGCTACTGTTCTTTCAGTGCCAAGGCTGTAAGTCTTGTCTAATATCTTTATCTTAAGTATTTGTGGAAGGTTCTTCATTATATTAGCAGGGATTATTGAAACATTTGGCGCAAAATAATCTTTCTGGCATGCTTTAAAATCCTCATCATAAGGTAAATCTCCTGGCGCCAGCTTTTTAGCGATATGGTAGCAGTCCATCCACTCACCCAGAGGATCATAATTTTCATCAGCATCTTTGAAGCAGGTTCCTCCTGGAGCATACCATCTGCATACACCTGGATTGCATGGCTTGGCTGCGCTTTCGCAGGATGATTGATCTATGAAATCAAAACATAATACAGAATGGCAATATGTTGCATCAGTTCCATCAAAAAAGCAGCTATAATCAAGAATTGACAATGCTTCTGCCTTTTCTTCTGTGCATAGGTCATACACTTTGTTATATGCTTCTTTATTAGTCGCTCTATCTGTGCTATCCATAGAGCAATATAGGCAATTTGGGAGGTATAAGTTTTTGCATACTCCTATGCCTAATTCTGGGGTAGTATCAACCCAATCGCACACTCCAAAGCCGCAGTTGTCTGTCATGCAGGCTTCTTTGCTTTTATAATCATAACAATCCATGCTCGTATCACAGCTATAGCATTTATCTATGGATGTTTGCGATTTATCAAGGAAGCAGAATTTTCTTTCAGCATACGATCCCAGGCATAAGCTTTTATCTTTTTCAAAATACAGCCCATAGGGTCCTGCATCTTCACTTTCACAGTCTCCTCTCAATGCGCATTTAACAAGACCTGTTGCACCTACTACGCAAGAGCAATTTGCCTGGCCACCAAAGACAGCATCACAATCATCGTCGACTGCAATTTGATTGCAGTTCTTTTCTTCACGGAGAATATTATTATCGTCGCAGTAGAATCCTATGTTCAGTTTTGTAGAGAATATGGCTTTGACACTCTCAAAAAACGCTATATCATCTTCACCAGCAAATCCTGCTTCAGATACAAGGAAATCCTTGTATTTATAATAGGTATATTCCTGCACACAGAACTGGCTTGTATCATATTTTCCCCAGCATTCAAGATTGCCA
>JAGLGH010000216.1 GCA_023144115.1 Nanobdellota archaeon
CGTGCCAATCGCTTCGGCAAAGCCCAGTTGCTTTTACCCGAATGACAACACTACGTTCTGTTGGGGTTGGATCGGGCACATTTTGGATAATTAATGGTTTTGCAAATTCTCTATAAACTGCTGCTCTCATAGTATAGCTCCTCTCAGTTCTAATTAAAATGTCGTATTAGCCTGTTAATTCGATTGAGTTCACCTGCATTTTGGAGCGCAGCGGAAAAATGTCAGGTGCAACGATTTGTGTGTTTTTTATATTGATTCAATATCCTTATATAGCCAATAACCAGTCAGGGCAATGACAAACGTCATCACAATCCAACTTGTAGCGGGGCCGGCGACATTCGGAGGAGCTGGTGAAAATGCTTGCCCTCCCACTGTAAACAATACCAGAAAACCAATTAGAATTGGGATGCCGATTTTGGCTCGTAGCCGAAGGTTGGGTTTAGCTTTGATGTAAATGACCAATCCCGCCAGTGTAATTAATACCTCCAGCCCAAGTGCGGCCCACAGATTATTCCAAAGCCCAAGCCCTATTTTTTAGCGAATCTTCTGCCAGCAATGGTATTTCTGGAATATGGACAATGACATCCAGCAAAAAATGTCCATCCCAAATTGAGTTTCGGTTCCACTTTTTTCATTGCCAAACTGACGGCATAGTGTCCACAAACATAGATAAATCTCCTTTTAACACATAACCCGCAAATCACAGGCGATAAAAAGCAGAGCGACGAAGGAGGGGTGGGGCACGCCCGACTGCAAAAAATTGTTAGAAATAATCTTCGTCACATTTTGGAAAAAGGATAACTGTATACTTTTGAATGTATAATCTCTCTTTATTTGGTTTTTCCAATACAGTAAAAATATGACTTAAAGAAGAATTCGCTCTTTCTTACTTCGGTTAATTCCTTTTTCATCATAGAGCATAATTCTATGCTATTTTGATGACCTTCATATGTTCCACCATATCTTTTTGAAAGAAATATGGTAAGAGGATTTAAACGAGCAAGCCAACCAGATGCTAATTGCATATCGCCAATAATAATTTCCCCTTGTTTCTTAACACAAGAAAATAAGTTATAATATGCTGATTTGTATTCTGGAATTATTGACATTCCTAAAGTACAAACACCAACATCAAATTTTTTATCAAGTTTATCCCTGAATTTAGTGATGTCAGCTTCAATCAACTCAATATTTTCCCATTTTTTCTTTCTAATTTTATCCTTTGCCTTATTTAACATTTCAGAGGAAAAATCGACGCCGACAATTTCCCCATCTTTACCAATCTTCCTTAAAATATGAGGGAAATCTAAACCAGTTCCACAGCAAAATACTAAAACTCTATCTCCGCTTTTTAAAGATGAATCATTAAATGCTAACTTTTTCCATCTTGCAAAGAAGTGCTGCATTGATAAATCATATTTTTTAGCCACTTTACCTGCGTAAATTTCCTCGATTTTTTTTGATTCGAAAGTCATTTAAAAATCCTGTGTTAGTGTTTAAAGTTATTTTGTTATTTGCCAAGTCCGAGTCTTATGAATTTTTTCCAAAAAAAGCTTGACATAACCAAATCTTGGTTTTATATTTAAGTTATTGCTTAATCACTTAACTCTGGTATTATTGACCCATGAAAATAGAACCTGCCGAGATATTTAAAGTGCTAAGCGTGGAAACACGCGTAAAAATAATCGAGCTACTTAAAG
>JAGLGH010000217.1 GCA_023144115.1 Nanobdellota archaeon
GCCATACCTGTTATAACAGGACTTCCCATCCTCATTATCAAAGCAG
Organism: Nanobdellota archaeon; assembly: GCA_023144115.1. Classification (GTDB taxonomy): domain Archaea; phylum Nanobdellota; class Nanobdellia; order Woesearchaeales; family JAGLGH01; genus JAGLGH01. The sequence goes on from JAGLGH010000217.1 coordinate 47, forward strand.
TACTTCCGAGTGTCACTACGATTGCAGCAACAACAATGACTGCCAATGTTTTATTTGAAATTTCTTCTGCCATTTTATTTAAACACCTCGCGTTTATGTTTTTATTTTATTATATCTATCCTACTGGCACCACTTCTGGCGGCAGTACAACTAATGTTACTTGGCCTCCCTGTATTGGTTCTCCAACCTCAGCTCCCTCTATGTAAAGCTTGACAAGACCTTTTCCACCGTCTTGATCTAAATCCATAAAGCTTAAGTCCACAGAGCGCTGACTCAGAATCAACCAAGTGCTTAGCAATGAAGTCACTAAAATCACAACTATCAAAATTGCCAATGTCCTATTTGAAATATCAGCCATCTAAACACCTCCTGTTTTTTAAATTTCTTTTTAGCCTTATCCCGGCTAATTATTAAGCTTACAGATGAAGCAGATTATAAAGATTGTTGTGAAAGGATATCTCTGTTAGAATATATCTCATTAGAAATATATATTCCACTAATTAGATTTTTCCAAAAACTATCGTCAATAGACCCCAAAATTTCTTTAAAAAAGGGAGAAGTTTATCATTTTTGAATGGCAAATCCCAGTATACTAAAAACAACACAATTATAGCAATATATCCCTTACTATCCATATTGCTGATTTATCGTAATATGAATCAGGCACCATTAAACCTAATTACCGACGCTATCCTTCTTCCCAGATCTGCTTATTCACTTGCTTTATTTTTCCTTCCAGCCTGATAATGTGCCCGGTATAATAATCTTCCCAATATTTCAAACTCTTGCCATCCAATATCTTTTGCAATCGTTTATCAAACTCTATTTCATTTATAATCCCTGTTTCCAAGTTATAATAAAGCCCATCAATAGCCCTCTTCATTATGAGAAGATCATCACGCGCAGATACAATTGCGCGAACATATCTCTTTTTTAACATCCGCAGCCTTCTTGTTCTCTTCTTCTTCATCAAATAATCAATAAAATAGAGACGAAGCACACATCTTAATAAGCCCTCAATGCATTCACCAATTACTCGCCTAGGCTTCCTAAATCTAATCTTCCTAACAACAGGTTTCCCAAACCTAACCTTCCCAACAACAGGCTTCTTCTTCAAACTTATCTTTCCAACAACATACTCTATTAAAGTAAGACTATGCAAGAACATAAAGAAGAAAAGTACAAGCAAGAGCAATGCCAAAATAGGATATGCAAAATCCTTTATCAACGCCCTATACTTATCAGGAATGAGTTTTTTATAGAAACTAACAGCAATAGGTTCAGGAGGAGCATAATATTGAGTGACTATCCTATTCTTTTCAACTGTTATCTTAGGAGAATACTGCTTTGTCAAGTTTGAATAATATATCTTTAAAGTCAAATAATATTCACCAGGCGTTGCATTATAACTATCCCAATACCCTGAGAAATGCGCAGACCCCTGAGCAGGTATAGTACCAAAACTTGTGACACTAGTATATTTATACCCCCTCATATCTGTAATAATCAAATCAGCAATAACCTCCTCAGCATCTTTATTCCAATTATTCTTAAGCACTATATCAAAGTCTGCAAAATCTCCAAGAGTGAAATCCTCAACCCTGATATCCTGAATACTTATAATCCACTCGCCATAATCAAACTCTTTTTCAAATTCAGCAGATTCACCTTCATAATACAGGACAGCCTTAGCATTATATGAGCCAGGAACAAGAGAATCAAATTCTGTCAGCAATTGAGCCTGCTTCTGCCTATCAACAGAAATTATTTCAGTCTTTTTCATAACACCAGACACTTCAACATCTGCATAAACTGTCTCAAAATCACTTGACCCTTTGTTTGACAAAGGAAATATTATTTTCACTGGCTGTCTTGAATTAGCAGATTCAATGCTCATGTTATATTCAAGATACTTGCCAGGATAAGGCACAAAAACCTCAAACACTGCCTTAACTACAGGAACAACAGTGATCTTATCCTGCCTATTATCAACCTCTTGCCTACTTGTAAACACAAGAGAT
>JAGLGH010000218.1 GCA_023144115.1 Nanobdellota archaeon
ATAAATTTTTATGTTTTGTTAAGTATCTCCTTATGAGATACTGGTTTAATCACAAATTATAAATACACCAAGTTTTATTATAGAAATTACTTACAATCAAAGAGGTGTTTAAATGCTTAAGGATATTTTCAAGGGATATGATATCAGAGGGCGATATCCTGATGAATTGAATGAGGATGTTGCTTATAATATAGGAAGGGCTTTTATAGCTTTTGCAAAAGTAAAGCAGGTTGCAATAGGAAGGGATGTGAGAGTTTCCAGCCCAAGCCTGTTTAATGCATTTGTAAAGGGGATTCTCGAGCAAGGAGCAGATGTCATAGATTTAGGCTTATGCACCACACCATTGCTTAATTTTGCAGCAAAGTTCTATGGGTTTGAGGCTGCAGTAAATATAACAGCATCACATAACCCTGAGATCTGGAATGGTTTTAAGCTATATGCTAATGGTCAGTTCCTTGATTATGAAGAAGGCATAAGCCAGATTGCAAAGATAGTAATCAATGAAAAGCTTCCTCCTGTTTCTAAAAAAAAGGGAAGCATAACTAAAAAGAGAATTTGGAAAGATTATGTCAGGCATGTAAGAAGCTTTATAGATGAGATACCTGAAATGAAGATAGTAATAGATACAGGTAATGGCATGGCCGGGCTGAGTGTGCCAAAAGTATTTGAGGGGTCAAAGATTAAGATAATCCCCTTATATTTCGAGCTTGACGGAACATTCCCAAATCATGAGCCAAATCCTATTAAGATTGAGAATATGCATGCTCTTATGGATACTGTCAAAAAAGAAAAAGGGGTATGTTTTGGGGCTGCGTTTGATGGTGATGCTGACAGGATAATATTTTGCGATGAAAAAGGCAGGAGGATAAGTCCTGATTTAATCGGAGCAATGATTGCAAAAGAAGTTCTTAGGAAAAATAAGGGGGCAAAAGTTCTTTATGACCTTAGGTCATCAAAAGCTGTAAAAGAAGAGATTGAGGCTGCTGGAGGAGTGCCAGTGATGTCAAGAGTAGGCCATGCTTATATTAAAATAAGGATGAGAAAAGAAGACATAATATTTGGCGAAGAATTGTCTGGACATTATTATTACAAAGACAATTTCTTTTTTGACTGCGGGATTATAACACTTATGAAGGTTTTATCATGTCTAAAAAGGCATAACAAGCCTCTTTCAAAGCTGGTCAAGCCAATCGAGAGATATTTCCATACACGTGAACTTAATTTCCAGGTTGATGACAAGGATGCTAAGATAAGAGAAATAAAGAAGCATTATCAGGCTAAAGCAAAGAATATGTTTGAGCTTGACGGTCTGTCAGTAGAATTTGATGATTGGTGGTTTAATCTGCGCAAGAGCAACACAGAGGCTTTGCTAAGGCTGAATCTTGAGGCTGACACAAAAAAGCTTATGGAAAAGAAAAGAGATGAAGTTATGAGACTGATTAAGCAAAAAGTTTCCTAAGGAAACTTTTTTAGTCCATGCCTTTTTTAAATATGAATCCTACTCCTGCTAGTACTATTGCAACTATAAGGTAGCCACTGGTCTTGCCAAACCATGGCAGGATTGAACTGATGAATTCAGATATTGCAAACAGCAAGAACAGACCAGCCAATGCCATGACTGCAAAGAAGAATACTTTTTTTTCAGTCTCATAGATTATTTCATTAATCCTCTTCTGAATTATATCAACAGTTTTTTCCACAATACCTGTTGCTGTGTCATAAGCTTTTTTGAATATATCCAATTCTTTCAAAATAGATCCGCCTTTTGTTCCATTTTTTGCTTTTTTTTGCGGTTTTTTTGCTGCCATTTATACACCCCTTTTAAAAATTATCATTATAATTTAGATTTAAAGATTCAGATTTTATAAACCTTTCCAAAAATAATAACAACCATTATATAAGACTCTTAATTAACACTAATATATGACAGAATACAAGATAAAGGACCTTAAAAAGGGAACAGATGATGTGGATATTACTATAACAATTGATTTTGTCGCACAAAAAGACACAAGAACACTTTATTATGGTGATGAAAGGTATATCAGATGCTATGTTGTGGATGATACTGGAGAAATTGGCATGACATTCTGGGGCGACCAGATAAAAAAAGTCAAAGAAGGAGCCAAGGTTAGAATAACAGAGGGTTATGTGACTGAATTTAAAGGCATGCTGCAGTTAAATACCAAAATGGAGAATCCTCCTGAATTTATTAAGTAGAATGAAAGTAGCAATTATCATAACAACACCTGATTTTGCAGGGCTTAATATTAAAGATAACCTTCTTGAGATTTGCAGTTTTTCAGAGACTGGAGAAGATTATGCAGGTTATCATATTCTTAAAAAAGATGATGCAAACAGAGTGATGCTTTACACTACAGATGATAAATGCATATTTCTGGAAAATCTGCATGATAAGATTGATGCAGACCTGTTTATCATGCCTACTATACACAGGAGCGAATCAGGAAAAAGGACACTCTCCTGCCATACACAAGGCAACTGGGACAAGGCAGACCTAGGCGGTGTGCCTAAGAATCTTTCAATAGCGCCTGCGTTCTATCTGAAAAAAGCAATCGAAAGCTTGGTTTCAGTTCAGAAAGAGATGGGGCTTGATTATGAACCGACTCTTGAATGTACGCACCATGGTCCTCAGCTTGAAGCGCCAACTTTATTTATAGAGATAGGCAGTTCTGAAAAAGAATGGAAAGATAAAGCAGCAGGAAAAGCGATTGCCAAAGTAATACTTGAGCTTCTTGATTTTCAGCCAAAGAAAACAGGATGGAAATCAGCAATTGGCATAGGAGGACCGCATTATTGCAATACATTCAATAAAATAATGCTAAGGACTGATATTGCCATAGGCCATATATGCCCAAAATACATGGTTGAATCAATTGACAAGAATATGATAATGCAGGCTATTGAAAAGACGCAGCCAATGCCAGAACTTGCTATGCTTGACTGGAAGGGGTTAGGAGGATGCAAGGAAAAGATAAAGTTAATTCTTGAGGATATTGGTATTGCTTATGAAAAGGCTGAGAAGATATTGAAAAGGGTTTGATTGGATGATTCTAAACATTGATTCTGTAATTATTTTCAAAGGTTAATATACTAATTTCAGACCATATATCAAGAATGTCAAAGTTAACTAATCAAGAAATAATAGAATTTGTTAAAGAATATCATAAAAAGAAAAAATTAAAAAAAAAACAAAGAACTCTACTTACCTTCCTTCTCTTCAGGAGCAAGCTCGTTTATGACAGGCTCAGGAATTCCTTCCTCTTCCATTCTCTTTCTTATCTGCCTGATTTCCTTGTCTTTCATCTCTCCAAGTATTACTTTTGCTTTGCTTTCAAATTCTGCTCTATTTTTCTCAAGCTCTTCCTGAAGCTTTTTCTTCTCTTCTTCAAGCGCTTTCATCTCTGCATCGCTAAGTTCTGTCTTGCCAGACATAATCTTTTCAACAAACATGCCCTGGCTTATATCATCAAGAGTATCATGCGCAGGCTTTCCTTCAACAAGGATTCCCATAGACTGACATGTGCCAATGATTTCTCTAGCTCTTGCAAGATTGTCTTTGCCAAGAAGATTGTCTTCTTTCATCTTTGCTATCTTGATGATCTGCTCAATCTTAAGGTCAGCAACCTTTTCAGTCAATGGATTGCTAGCGCCTTTTTGAATCCCAGCTTCTTTCTTAATCAGAGCTGAAGCAGGAGGTGTTCCAATCTTAATATCAAATTCCTTTGTTTCAGTGTCAATTATGACCTTGACAGGAACCTGCATCCCTTTAAATTCAGAAGTCTTTTCGTTAATTTTGCCTACAACTTCTCCAATGTTCACACCCATAGGACCTAATGCAGGACCAAGAGGTGGGGCTGCTGTAGCTTTTCCGCCTTCTATCAATACTTCTACTGTTTCTTTTGCCATTTTATCATCTCCCACTATATTTGTGTTGGATACCTGCTGTTTTCTTCAACAAATATTGATGAAGTTAAACTAAGCAAGCGACCGGTTTATTTATGTTATGTATTATAATGAGGATTGGACGTTGATTTATAAAAGTTTTGGAACATCTCAGCAGATATAGTAAATTATCTATTTTACAGAACATACTAAGTTATGATTAAAATCCACAGACATATTCATCCCTGCCCAGTAGAGCCCTTCAAAAGATTAATAAATAACACCCCATTCACAGCAATATGATATTTAAAAGTTTAAGAAAGTTATTCAGTTCACATGCATCACCTGATATGAGCAAACAAGAATCCTGTTCATCATATACTCAATCATTAGAGGATAGATTTAAAAAAAGAGATTTTATTACTGGAAAAATTTATATTCCTTATTTGAAATTAAGATTGCCTTTAAAGCAAAATCAATTTTACAAAATTGAACAGGTACCAAATGTTGCAAAAAGAAAGAATGAAATCGCAATGGAACAAGGCAATATTGCATTTAAATTTAATAATCAATTAAAGGAAGACACAGAGTATTTTGGATGGTGCGCAAGAATTTCTTTACAGCAAGAAAATCTGTTAATCCAGGGCTATCATGTTCTAATAAAACAAGGTTTAGACGAAATGAACAGAGTAACAACTGAAGCACATGAGCATGGACATCTATTGTGGTATACAGATAACCAAGATCTTTTTTATAATACATATAAAATCAAACCACATACCCAAAAACAAATCAAGAATGGTGAAGAATTTGCAATATTATGCGGATTTCAAGGATTGAAAAATGGTGGTTATGATATTTCTGTTTGTAACTTTACTTCAAGGGATAACAATACTTTATTAAGAGCGAATAAAGTTAAAAAATTGGCTATGGAATATTTATAGGAATATTTTCGCGTCATTATTCTCAAGATTACTCAAAAGTGATAATCTTCCCCTAAATTTATAAATATATTAACAATTTCATTAAAACAGATGAATTTAAATGGACAAATTCTGAAAAAATTTTTAGGAAGAAATAAAAGAAGATATATTTTATCCCAGTTTGAAAAAACAAGACATTGGGCTAAAGCATTAAAGTGGGGATGCCTTAGCATCGGTGCGCTTGGAGTAATTAATTTCATGCCAGGGACTGCACAGCATTGTCTTGAGAGATATGCAGCAAGAAATATATCCAAGACAAGCATAGTCCAGACTATTCCTGATTCTCCTAAACCATATGGCAGTTCTGTTAAGATTGTTGATGCAAACAATAACATAATCAAATCTTATGGATCAAGAAGATTTCTTAAAAATATTCCTGAAAAAGCCAAAGAGGCAGTGCTGGCATGTGAGGATCATTATTTTCGCAGACATGATAATTACCCATGGTACATAAATGCATTTATGACCCATGAAGGAGTAAGCGTATATAATCTTTGCGGAGCAATAATCGACACATTTCAAGGCAACAAAAGAGGAGGCAGCACAATTGAGATGCAGAATGTGAAGAATATCTTAAGTTATTCAAAGAGGAACTATTTCAATAAGATAAAAGAGATTATCCAGGCATATATTCTATCAGATAAATTTGGGAAAGACTGGAACCTCGACTTTTATATAAACAATATCTCTATGGGAAATAGGATATCTGGATTACCTGCAGCAGCAGATATATATTTTGGAAAAAAGCTGAGAGACTTGAATATGCAACAGCTGGTTACACTTGGTTCATTTATCCCAAATCATAACAGACAAATTGCTCTTTATGAGATTGCAAAAGGAAAAGACATAGATGAACTTAACCCTTCAGTGAGGCATCATGCTAAAGAGTCAATCAATAAAATCAATTTAGCATTAAAACATTTAAGAAATCTGGATGAGATTACTGATAAAGAATTCAG
>JAGLGH010000219.1 GCA_023144115.1 Nanobdellota archaeon
CCTTCAGAAAGTTCAAAAGGAGAGTTACTTAGGCCAATATGACTTTCCTCCCAATTATATTCTCTCTCTAATAATATATGACTTTCCAGATTCTTAATTGATTCCTGCCAAAATTCATATTTAGCTAGTTCCTTGAAATCCCTAACATAAACAATTTGTATATCTGGCAACAGCCTAATAATAACACCATAATGATCCTTTAATTCACCGCCTGATTCTCTTTTAATCTTACGTGGAAATAACGCACAATCCTTAGTGCCCAAGAATGGGCTAACAGGTTTTGAATAATGTTCTTCAGGAATTTTCTGTTTTATCTTATAGGCATACTCTTTAATCCATCTTTTCCTATATCTATCATTAGGCGCTATTTCAATCGCTTCCTGAGCAGTTATATTAGGAAAGAAAATACCAAACCTATCCCACTTCAACAGATTATGAGGCTCTGCTTCTTTTGTCCTCAAATATTCTGTTCTGGCATCAATACCATTATAATTAACTAAAAATCCATGTAAGGGCGCTTCTCCATGTATGAAACCAACCCTCATATCTTCGACACCTCGTTGTCCATGGGGAGGCTCAGGCGCTAATACTAATTCTTCAATTGGGCTCCCACCCCTATCCCTAATAATCCTTACTAAATCCCCTTCAAGTAAAGCCGCATTCCTAACTATACAAGACTTCTTTATTCCATTCTCACTGTAATACAACCTGGAAAGCAAATATACAAAAGGACCATACTGAATGACTGCAGGATTAAGAATACCAAGTCTTTTGAAATTTGAAGCTACTTCTAAGCCAGGGGGAGGTTTATCCTTCTTATCCTGAGGTGTCAACAACTTACGCTTATTACTTTGCAGATCCATAATTAGATTAAAACATTCCTACTTCTTTAATTTTATCAGAATTATTAGGAGTTATATGTACTTATTAATGTTGTTATTTTTAAAATTTGGTCAAGAATGATTATACACAGAAATATCAATACTCCAACCTTAAGGTTGGAGATGTAGACATTTTTGGTCGAACTCCTCCCTAAAGGATACCCAAACATTTATGTTGGGGAGGAGTTCATTTGAGAATTTTTGTCATTGTTTTAGTCATGGCAGAAACCGAACGTATTGTCCTTGCAGAACAAAGATTCATAGCCAAATCAACCACTTTTTCAGGATAGAATTTCTTAAGGCCATCTTTTACATATTTTATATCCTGTCCAAGCGATTTCAATGTTACCAGTCCTTCTGTAGCAAGTGATTTTCTTCCCTCAGCTTTATCCAATTCCAGATCAGCTAGATCATCAGCCCGACTCATCATTGCTCCATAATTAAAGATAGCACCAGCTTTTGTTTCAGGCATCTTCATTTCCTGAGGCGCATAAAGAGGAATAAGATCTCTTGTTGAGTCTTCATTTTCAGGAAATACAATATTATAAAAAAGAAGGATGGGATACCCTCCTGTTCCATTTTTGATTTCTATTATTTCTTCATGATTTGGATGCCAGTTTAGCTTTCTTCCCCACATTTGCGCTTGATTATATAACCCAATTAATTCTCCAGATCTTGATTTGAAATCATCAGGAAGCAAGTTTTCAAGTCCAGAATGAAAAGCATAAAAAAGCCCTTGTTCATCTTCTCTCTTTGCAGTCTGGTGATTTATAGTATCAAGAAAATAAACTTCCCTTATGTCAATAGATGTAGTTTTATCTATTAAATCATCAGATATGCAGGCAGCAGCAGATCCTAAATATGCTTTTTTTCTTTTTTCTTCATCAAATTCCATTCCTTCAAGTTTGCAGAACTGCCTTGCAATAAATGCGCTGCATACAGTAGTATTCATGCGATATGTTTTTCTCCATCTTTGATATTCTTGCGCAAGTTCAGGATAATTTGCAACACTATCTCTTAACACTATATCTGCTTCAGATTTCATGTTTTTTATATCTTTTATTTCTTTATATAAACTAATTAATCCCATAATAATCTAAATTTATTATATATTTATAAATATTCCTAAAACAATCTAGCATTACAAGATTCAATCCAAATATCAAATCAAGAATTTTAAGCGATTTCCTTAAATTCCCTACTACATGTTTCTACCAGTTAATAAATTTCTTATCACCTCTTAACTACCCCTACTGCAACTCTTGAGTAATAAATCAAGATAGATTTATAAAGAAATGACCATAACCTTATCTTATGGCAATGACTAGGAGAAAATTTTTAGGATGGATGGGAAGAGGAGCGTTAACTATAGGAGCAACTACATCGGGATTATCTCTGATAGGTTGCAATAAAAAATCTAATTCTACTAAAATAATAAATCTTAATGGTGTAGAATATCAAATTCAAGACGGAATTATTAATCAAGCAACAAGAGGAAATGGTCAAATAAAATTAGGAGTCATGGCTGATCTTCATGCTCATCAAGGAAATTCTCAATATTTCGCAAATCAACTAAATCAAGAAGGTGTTGATATATTTTTTTTAGCAGGAGATTTATCACATTCTTTTGGTGATTATAAAGGTGCAAAAGACGATTTTAATGAAATCTTATGCGTTGTTGAGCCAGTTGCTGCAACAGGAAAACTTGTTTTAGCAGTTCCTGGAAATCATGAACAAAAAAAGAGATGGAAAAAAGCATCTAATTATTTAAGCAAAAATTATAGTAATTTTATTGATATGAATAAAATTCCTGTTGCTGATTTAGATGATTTAACTATTATTGCTTTGGGAGGTAATGCTAATCCTCAATTTTGCGTTCCAGATGGATACTTAAGAAATAGAGATGATTTTGAGAGATTGAGCGAATTAGCAGAACAATATCAAAGTGATAAACCTCTTTTGATTGCTACACATATTCCTCAAAAGTATAAGACAAGGAGAGGATTAGATGTTAGTGACAGGGGGGGAATCAATGTTGGGGGAGAAGATTTAGCAACAATCAGAAAAGCAATTGGCTCAAAATTTGCAATAAGTGGACATATTCATGAAGCATATGGAATAATAACTCCTGATGAGCAACCTATTAAACAAGGAGAATTATCAGACAGACTTGATTTTAATCCAGGAGCTGTTTATGATCATGTTGGCAGAAACTTAAAACCTGCTGCTGGAATTCTTGAATTTAAAGAAAGCAAAGCAAAAGCCTATATTCTGAACAGATAAATTTCGAACAATGAAGATTATAGTATACTTAGATGCAGTAAAATTACCAAATACTCAGTGTATTCAATATTAAGCTTCTTTTTTATTGATATCCTTATAAATATCTATGCAAGTTACAAACAATGCTATAATAATAGGTCCAAAGAATAGTCCAAGAAAACCAAAGGTTTGCAAACCACCAATCACTCCCAGAAAAATTGCAAAAGATGACAATTTTATTTTATCACCTATTAATTTTGGTTTAAGAATATTATCAATATATCCCAGCACTAATATGCAATACACCAGAAGGATTATTCCCTGAGTTATGTTCCCCATACTAAAAAGTAAAATTGTCGCAGGAATCCAGATTAACGCAGGTCCAACAGCAGGAATAAAAGCAAGAATAAACATCAATAATCCCCAGAACAGAGCAGATGGAATACCAAGAATTGCAAAAATAATTCCTCCTGCGATTCCCTGCAATAAAGCTGTGCTTATATTACCTCCAACAACTGCATTGATTGTCTGTCGCAATCTAACAAAAATCTGCATCTTATGACTTTCTCGCATCGGAAGAAGGTCAAGTATTGTTTTATTGATATATACCCCATAATCAAGGAAATAAAAGATAGAGAATACAATTATAACAAGAGAAAATACAAACGAAATGACATTACTAATAACAGAAGTCATGCCTTGATAGAAAAAAAGAGATATACTTCCTATTAATTCTTTAGCTTTTATGGCAAATTCTTCAGACTCAATAAATATCTTAACCCTCTCAGAAACTTTACAAAAAGTTGTATTCCTATCTGCGCATGCGCTATTATCATAATTATTAATATAATATTCTGCTTTCTGATAGACTGTTTGCGTCTGTGAAATTAATGGAAATACAATTACACTTAAAAAAAGCATTATTATAAGGACACTGCTTACACTTAAAATTATTTGAGACAAAACCTTATTTTTTACTTTTAATTTGATTTTTATATATATTGGATGAAGAAAATAAGCTATTAAAGCCCCAACAATAAGAGCACTAAAAAAAGACTTGAACATATAACTCATGAATACTGTTAACATCAAAAAAAATATTAAAAAAACAGCATTTTTTTGATTATTGCTAATTGTCATTTATTTTAATTAATATCAAGAATATATAAACTTTTTTAAAAACAATACATTTTTGACTAATTTTTATCTCAATTTTGATCAAGGATATGTATAATAATGCTCTTTAATAAATTGATATATTTTTTCAGGTGTATTCAGCTCGCTTACAGAATCATTTGGGATATCTACATCGCATTGCATTTCAACTTTCATCACCAGCGCTCTCTGTTTGTCTTCAGGCAGCATGTAATCTGCTGACACGATTTTCTTATCAATGCAAAGATAATCTGCGACTGTAGATTGTATTGTGTCTTTAATTCTTGATTTTATTCCATCTTCAAGAGGCATATTGTGATACATAAATACTTAGTTTATTTCTGTTTTTATAAGTTTTTTGTTTTTTGCAAGTCTCCATAACATATTAAAATGCTCAATAAAACTTTTTGCAACAACATTGCTTTCTATTGTTATTGCTATTGGTAATTCTGTGAATATTCCAATTATAGTTAAGTTTTCTACAGTTGTTATTGTTACTGGTGAACCAAAAGGAAGGTATTTAATTTTAGCATTTTGTTCATGGTCTTCCCTATTTGCGCTTTTGTTTAATATCTTTTTTATTTGTATCCCTGCTCTTTGTCTTTTTACCCTTACATTATGTTTAAAATAATCATCTATTTTTTTATCATAATGTGCTGATGACAATATTCCAATATCATATAAAGTACTATTTTTATTTACAACATTCATCTCTTTTTCATAAGCATTTTTTATGCCTTTAAATCCTGTGAATATTTCTATATGTATTGATTCTTTCATCTGATGTATTTTACCCATGATCTGAGGTAATATTGATTCGAAATCAGTTTTTTGTTTTTCAATATTTTTTTGTTTTTCATGTATGTAATCAAGCACTCTTTGAGGATCTGCTGGGCTAAAATGTTTTACCCCATTCTTTATGATGATACTCACCATCCCCTTGTTTTTTAGTGAGTTTAGAATCTCATATATCTTTCCAGTCTGGAGATTAGCATTATCTAATATTTCTCCTGTTGTTGACTCTCCATTATCTAATAATGCTATGTAAACCTTTGTTTCATTAGTGCTAAGTCCTATTTCTGATAATATTAAATTAATCATTTATAGTGTTAATACCCTTGTATTTAAATAGTTTTCGA
>JAGLGH010000022.1 GCA_023144115.1 Nanobdellota archaeon
AAAGTAAAATCCTGGCTTGGAGCATAGTCTCCAAATATGAAGTATGGTGGATTGTTCTGTCCAAAATAGGATCTGTGGACGTCGCCCCAGGTATTTGGAGCTGCTAATGCTGCGCCAGGCGCGCCAAAACTGTATATTGGGCTGCCAAGAGCTTTCCATGTCTCTACAAGTATTCTGTCAGCACCCATCTGCATCTCACCATGAGCTTCTGAATTTATGCTGCCAGTATAGCCTTTCTTCTTGAGATATGTCAATGCATCCAGAAGTGGAAGGTCTCCCTGCCCCATAGGCAAGTGATGGTGGCTGCCACCAATAGCATCAACCAGGTGGATATTTCCAATGATGTCATCCTTCTTGAGTTCTTTGACTTCATCCATGTACCATTCATTGAATCTTTTTCTTCTTGTCTGTTCTGTTTCTCCAGGTTCTGGTTTGAAATGCTTCCACCACATTCCCATATGCTGGGTATCCCATGTTGCTTTAATATGTCGCTTTGCAAGTTCTGTTGCTTTTTCTTTGCTCATACCAGTATAATCAGGATTTTCAATAAGTTCAATATCTCCTTCTTCCACATGCATCCCAAATCTTGCGAATTTTTTGTTAATCTTTTTTGCTTCTTCTTCAGTCAAGATCTTGCCAGTTGGATTATCCACAATGGGATTTGTAAGGCGGTTAGCCATAGCTTTTCTGGCATCAAGGACTAGTTCTTTTAGTTCTTCTGGATGCGAGCCATACCCCATCTCTGGGAATATGTTCTCTGGCGCTACAAATATATCTCGATTAGCATAAGGATTATTCTGGCTTTCTTTCATTGCATAGATTCCAGCTTCTGCATAAGATTTCATAGATTGAGCTTTTGCGTATTTTCCTACTGAAACGATATTTCTTAGTCTTTCAGTCTGTTCTCTTATTTGCTGCTCTTGTCCTAAACTCATTTCTCTGTGCTGTTCTATTTGTTGCCTTATGGTTTTCTGCACATCTTTGATTATTTCAGAAGGTAATTTATATTCAGGAGGAGGAGCAAGACTTTGTCCCAGATATCTTGCTACAAGAGATTGAGCTTCTTTTTTAAGTTTCCATTGTTCATCATCTGAAACACCTTCTTCAATTTTCTTATAAAAATTAAACTGTTTTTTTAACTCATTCAAAGAAGTTATCAATTCCTCAGTATTACCACTATGTTGTAACTTATAACCCTTTGCTATTGCTATCTGACTTTGGGTCTGCGCTTTGAATACAGCTTCTTCAGGTGTTATATAATCTGCATCTCCTGGTTTCCTACCAAGGTTTTTATTCATCTCTTTTGCTTCTGCTTCAAAATCTTTCCAGGTGCGTGGCTTTAGTTCAAAATCTTCAGTTTTAGGATTCCATTTTGCTATCTTATCAGCAAATTTTAATTTTTTTCCTTCATAATCTATATACCCATTTTTTGATATATTCACGGTTTCTCCAGCTTTTGCAACCCCTCTTTTTTCATCTAGTTCATCTGCTGTATAAGAATAATCTTTTTCAGAAGTGTTCCAGGCAGGTGTGTGTATTATTTGATTCCTTTTTACTTCGCTGAATAATCTTCCGGTTTTCTTGTCAACTAGCATGACTGTTGCTTTGTCAGGCTCTTCATCATAACCTATAAAAGCACCTTTCCATTTACCTTCCTTGTTCCATGGAGAATCAAATATTGGTCTTTGATATTCGCCTGTATGCACAACAATTGCACCCCCACCTGTGGTTTCTGCAGCGAATTTTATTGCTTTTTTCACTTCATCAACTGCATTATGCCGCTCTTCATCCTTGAATCCCTGCTGTCCTAATCCTGAAAGATTTCCAATCTGTACAGGCGCGTGGACAGATGTAAGTGTGACTTCATTAGCTCTTGCTAATTCCCTTAATGTTTCTCTTGAATCTTTGCCATAAGCTTCAGCACCTACTGCTTCCATTTGTCCTCCTAAACCGGTCTGAAGTTCTATGCTGCCAGCACCCATCTTGATGGCGCCCTGCACTGTATTTATCAGTGTGCCAAACCTAGCTCCTTCTGTTACAGTCTGACCGACAGAACTTAAGGGGAATAGAGGTTTTTCTATATTTTCATTTGCCCTTATATCTGGCTCCACCATATATGCCCGGTCCATTGGTGTGTAGTATTGTGTATCTAATCCCATTTTTTGCTCTTATCTTAATATATATAATGTACAGGGTTATTCATATATAAATGTTTTGAATCAAAAACCCAATCGCCCCAAGGGGCGAGGTATAATCTTACATTGGGTTTTTGGTCATAAAAATATACTTAGCATATAAGCATAGGCAATTCCCAGCCACCGCAAGCAGTGGGGTATATTTTTATAAATCAAAA
>JAGLGH010000220.1 GCA_023144115.1 Nanobdellota archaeon
CATGTTTCCCAGCCATTGCAATTGCCTGCCTGGTATCCGCACACAAATGTAGCATTAGGTGAATAAAGACATGCACTGAAACTGTAATTTACAAGAGTTGCTTTTTCTACATGAGCATTTGTCCAGTTTGAAAGGTGAAGGACTTCAGTTCCGCCATCGCAGCTGCTGTTGACTGTATAAGACCAGATGCCAGAATCCTTGCAGCATGCTTTATAATTATAATCTGTCCCATTTGCAAGCTCTGCCTGCGCATTTGTGTAGTTAGACATGTGCAGGATGTCAGCATATCCGCTGCTGCATGTTGTTGTCACATCACATAAAAGTTTTGCAGATGCAAAAGAAGAGAATATTGTCAATACCATAAGGACCAACAATAATTGCTTTTTCATCTATTCACCCCAAATGGAATATAAACCACCTTATTTAAATTGAAATGAAAATGAAAGTTTATTAAACTTTCGGTCGTCATTTTTGAATACATTTATAAATAATAACCCTATCCCCAAGCATAATATGGCATCTGATAAGGAGATTAAAAAAAAGCTTAAAATTGAAGCTAGCCATAATCCTGATAAATATTATGCCACAAAAGTGCTGAAAGATAAAGGTTTTATAAGAAAACAATGCCAATGCGGGATTAATTTCTGGACAGTCAACAAAGATCAGGAACACTGCGGTGATTCTGCCTGCGCAGGCGGATTCAGGTTCTTTACAGAGAATCCTGCCAAAAGCACATTAAGTTACATCGAAGTGTGGGAAAAGTTCTCAGAGATGTTCAGAAATCTTGGGTACACTCCAATAAAAAGATACCCTGTTGTTGCAAGATGGAATGCAACAATGGATTTCACTATAGCCTCAATCGCAGCATTCCAGCCTTATGTAATATCAGGAGAAGTTGAACCTCCAGCAGAGAAGCTTGTAATACCCCAGTTCTGCCTAAGATTTCCAGATATTGATAACGTAGGCATAACAGGAAGTCACATGACTGGCTTTATTATGATTGGCCAGCATATGTTTGTGCCAGCTGACAAATGGAATCAGGATCAGGCCTTTTCTGATATACTTAAATGGCTTACTAAAGGTCTTAGTCTGCCTCTCAGCGAAATAACATTCCATGAGGATGCATGGGCAGGAGGAGGAAACTCTGGACCTTGCATGGAATTCTTCTCAAGAGGCGTTGAAATAGGCAACCAAGTCTATATGATGTATGAACAGAAAAATGGAGAAAGAAAAGAACTCAAGCTAAAGGTACTGGATATGGGCATGGGTCATGAAAGAAATGCTTGGTTTTCGCAGGGAACAAATACAATATATGAAGCAACATTTCCTGAAGTCATAAAGAACCTGCTAAGCAAAACAGGAATCAGCTATGATGATGAGTTTATGAAGAAATATGCGCCTTATGCAGGAATATTGAATCTTGATGAAGTCGATGATATTGATAAAGCATGGCAAATTGTAGCAGACAAGGTTGGTACTGACGTAAAAACATTAAAAGAAAAGATTGAGCCTATGACAGGCATATTCTCCATAGCTGAGCATGCCAGATCATTATTATTTGCCCTCAATGATGGCGCGCTTCCGAGTAATGTAGGAGGAGGTTATAATCTTAGGGTGCTGATCAGAAGAGCACTGAGTTTTATTGACAAATTCAGATGGGACATACAGCTTGCAGAAGTATGCAGATGGCATGCAGAATCACTCAAGCCGCTATTTCCTGAACTCATGGAAAATCTCAAAGAGATTGAAAAGATTCTTGAGGTTGAAAGAAGCAAATATGAAGCAACTAAACAGAAGATAGAAACAATTGTCTCAAGGCTTCTTGAAAAAGATGTAATGATTGATGAAGATAAGCTTATTGAGCTATATGACAGCGAGGGAATAAACCCAGGCCTGATTGCAGAAGAAGCAAAAAAGCTTGGAAAAAAGATTGAGATTCCAGACAATTTCTTCGGCAAGGTTGCAGAAAGGCATGAGAAAAAAGAGCAGGAACACGCCACAATCAAAGAAGATAATCTTGATCTTAAGGAGATTGAGGAAACAGAAGCCATGTATTATAAGGATTATGATACTACAGAATTCACTGCAAAAGTGCTGAAGATAATAGAAAAAAACATAATACTTGACAAGACATTGTTCTATCCGACAAGCGGTGGTCAGATGCATGATAAAGGTACAATCAATGGCCTAGAAGTTGTGGATGTATTCAAGCAGGGAGCAGTCATTGTGCATGTGATTAAGGAAGATGCCTTGTTCAAAGAAGGAGAAGAAATAGAAGGCATCCTTGACTTTGACAGAAGAAAACAGCTTGCGCAACATCATAGCGCAGCACATATAGTGAATGCAGCTGCAAAAAGAGTGCTTGGCAACCATATAAACCAGGCTGGCGCAAAGAAAACAGAAGAAAAAGCGCACCTTGACATCACCCATTACCAGTCAGTCACACAGGATGAACAGCAGGCAATCGAAGATCAGGCAAATAAGATTGTTGAAGAAAAACTGCCTATATACAAGACATTCATGCCAAGAAGAAAAGCAGAGGACAAGTATGGCATGAGATTATACCAGGGTGGAGCAGTGCCTGGAAAAGAGATAAGAGTTGTTGAGATTCCTGAAGTTGATGTTGAAGCATGCGGTGGCACGCATCTCAATAATACGTCAGAAGTAGGAACCATCAGGATAATTAAGACGACAAAGGTGCAGGACGGCATTGTAAGAATTGTATTTACAGCAGGGAAGGCTACTGAGAATCTATCTTCCCAGGAAGGAGAAGTGCTGGACAAGGTTGCTAAACTGCTCAATTGCGATGCAGACCAGGTGCCTGCAAGAGTTGAGGAGCTGTTCTCACTCTGGAAAAAAATAGTGAAAAAGAAGAAAGATATAGAATTCATGCTTGAATCTAAAGAAAGATTCGAGGGCGATGCGCTTGTAAAATCATGTGAGATGCTGAAGACACAACCAGAGCATCTTATAAATACAATAAAAAGATTCCTCAAGGAGATTGAGGAAGTGGAGGCAAAAAAATGGAAATAAAAAACGGAAGTAAGGTCAAGGTCCATTATACAGGAAGTTTTGAGGATGGAAAGGTATTTGACACATCTGAAGGAAAAGAACCGCTTGAATTTGAAGTTGGATCAGGAAAGCTAATCAAAGGATTTGATTCTGCACTTATCGGAATGAAAAAAGGAGAAGAGAAAGAAATCACTCTTAAACCTGAAGAAGCATATGGCGAAAAACATGATAATCTTATGCAGGAAGTACCAAAAGAAGCATTGAAAGGAGAATTTGATCCAAAAGAAGGAATGCAGCTTATGCTCAAGGCTCCTGACGGTCACCAGATGGTTGCTACTATTATTAAAGTAGGAGATGAAAAATTAACAATTGACATGAACCACCCTCTTGCTGGCAAGACACTTAAATTCAAATTAAATGTTGTCAGTGTGGAAGAAAAATCTGAAAACGAATCTGCGCCTGAAGAAGAACCCACTTCAGAAGACCCAGGTAAAGAACCTTCTGAAGAAAAAGAAGAATAATTTCTAAATTTGTTTTTTTATTTTTCTTTATCTATTCCTTAAGACTTATCTTCTTTATAATCACATCTTCCACAGGCTTATCCTGCCCGCCAGTCCTGACATTTCCAATCTTTTTCAGAACATCCTTGCCATTTATCACCTGCCCAAAGACAGCATGCTTGTTATCAAGCCAGGGAGTTGGAATCAAAGTGATAAAGAACTGGCTGCCGCCAGTATTTGGACCAGCATTAGCCATTGATAATATACCTGCCTTGCTATGTGTTAATCCAGGAATGAACTCATCTTTTATCTTATATCCTGGACCGCCAGTTCCATCACCAGAAGGATCGCCACTCTGGATCATGAAGTCCTTGATTACCCTATGAAAAATAAGACCATCATAAAATCCTTTCTCGACCAGCTTGATAAAATTACCAGTTGTTTCAGGAGCTCTCTGTTCAAATAATTCTATTTCCATAATACCATAATTTGTTTCAAATACTGCTACACGATTTGCCATTTTCTCATCACCCTCATTGATTTCATTAATATTATTATTCTCGCTGCTCAAGTTATCCCTATTATTGCTCCTATTAACAACATCTATATTTAAATCAGTCTTCATGCAGGAACTGCATACTGCCAATAGAAGAATCAATATAACTGCATATATAATTTTCGCCATTTTAATAAAAAACAGAACACTACTATAAAACCTTTTTGGAAATGATTTCCGGATACTGCCGAAATAAAATCCTAAGTGTTACCAAAAACTATAAAAACAGATATAGAAATAGCCTTAACCATGACATCATTGATAGCGTGCCTTACTTCTGATTCTGGCACATGGGAGCATGTAAAAAGAGTGATTGAACAGGAAGAATGGAAAAAGATATTTCTTATAGCAAATAACAATGCAGCAGATAATTTCAGCTGCTCAAAAGATGTAGAGTTCATAAGGATTGATTCTAACAAATTGCTCCCAAATCTCTTAAAAGACATAAGTCAGGCACTTTATGGCAAGATTAAAGATTTCGAAGTTGCAGTCAACTTCATATCAGGCTCAGGAAAAGAGCACATGGCAATTATGTCTGCTGTGCTAAAGCTCGGGCTGGGCATAAGGCTTGTTATATTGACTAAAGACGGAATCAAAGAGTTATAAAAAATTTTATAAACTGGGCAATATTTTAAATTATTATGAAAGCAACCCTAAAGAAGAAGGGAGATTTGGACATAATTCTTGAGACTGAAGAGGAAACTGCTAGGCTTAAGAATAAGCCATTAAGAGTAAGAATAGAGAAGTATAATGGAAGAATTACAGGAACTGAACTTACACTCAGCTACAATAAAGATGCAAAATTTCGTGACAATATAAGAATCAAACCAAGTACTGCTTTTTTAGTGACCAGCACATTAGATATAACATTAAACGATCAATCCTATAATAATCTCAGGTCTTGCAATCCAAAGAAAATGCATAATCATAGAAGTTATGTAAACAAAACAAAACAATTTCGAAAAGTCAGCATATATGGTCCAGAGGAAACATACGTATTTCTAACAACATAAAATTCCATTATAAACCCCAAAAAAGTTCCTTCAAGAAACTTTTTTACTGAGATACACCCGATATCCCGATTTCTTTGCTATATCTCTGACATTGCCAAAGACCTTTTCCATAATCCCAGAAAGAGCTTTTCCGCCTTTATTATGCCTTGCTACAAGCTGGAGAATGCCGCCTTTTTTAAGAAATTCATAGGCTTGTTCAATCACAGCAATGCATACATCTTTCCCAGCTGTCTGAGGAGGATTAACAATGATTGTATCAAATGTTTCCTTATCTTTCACCTTATTATAGAGACTGCCAGATACAACAGTAATATCTTTTCCTTCCAGACCATTCGCCTTTATGTTTTCCCTTGTCAGCATCACAGCCCTTTGATTAACATCTGTCATAAACAGCTTTATATCATATTTCTTTGCAAGCGCTATCCCCACAGGTCCGTATCCGCAGCACATATCAAGAACATGCCAGCCAGCTTCTACTATGCAGTTGCCTATAAGAACCTCTGTTCCCCTGTCAATCTTTTTTATAGAGAATACCCCTGAGCTAGTATTGAATTTAAGCTCATTGCCAAGAAGCACAGCAGTAAATTGATATTGAATCATCCTGCTCTTTGGCTTTTCTGTGAAATAATGCTGCGTTTCTTCCATTTATTCTTCCATTATTGAACCTGCATTATTCCATACCATGCATAAAGAACCCTTTCTGCTGCCATGACAAGCTCCTCATCTGTCCCTTCTAGGGTCATGCAATTACCAGACAAGATCACTTGCGGATTCTCTGCAACTCTTAGAAATATCACTGCTGTTTCCCTGTCTTCACAAGTCACAATCGGTCTCATGTAGCAATCAGGAGTATTGTTTGCAATGCAGGCTGCAAAGATATTCTTTCCCAAAACCTGATTTATATTCAATGAAATTTCAGTAGCTGCAAGCGCCAGATAATCAAAATTTTCTCCATCAGCATCAAATGTAAGATAAACATCATCAGCATCACTAAAAACACTATTAAGTTTTCCAATTATCTTAATATCCTCAAGCTCCCCAGGCCAGTGCCTGAAGTTCAGGATATATGGTTGATTATTATTTATCCATGTGGTCTTCCAATGAATCTCATCATTTTCAAATGTATAATAATGATAGACCTTATGCGTAGCATCGTATTCTTTCTTCTCCTCATAATATTGATTGCCTTTATATAGAAGCGCCGCAATAACTATGATAGCAATCAGTACAAGTATGATTTTTATATTTCTCTTAGGAGATTTGGCTATCACCTTCTGAGATTCAGTTTCTTCAGATTTTAAATCTTTTCCTGACTTATCTTCTTCAGAAGTTTCCTCTTCAACAATCTCCTGATCAGGTTCATCTACCTTTTTTTCTTCAGAGGTTTCCTCTTCAACAGCCTCATGATTAAGTCCATCAGCCTTTTCTTCTTCAGAAGATTCTTTTTCAACAGCCTTCTGACTTAACTCATCAACTTTTTCTTCAACTGATTCTTTTTCTATTTCATCAGTTTGGATATCTTCTTTTTTCATTTTATTATCTCAAAAGTACTTAGACAATCACACCAAGAATTATGTAAAGCAATGCATCCTTGACTTTGACAAGATCATATTCATTTTTTGCCATAATGGTTATACAATTGCCCTGAGTATTGACACTAGTGCTATTTCCTTTTGTCAAATATATCACCGGGCTTTTCTCGCCTGCATCATCGCATGTGATGACCTGAAGATTATTTTCATTCTCTTCTGTAAAACCATGCATGACAACCCTTTCGAACAATAAAAGCTTGCTTTCTAATTCAAATTCAAGGAATGAAACTGCGCTCTGCAAAGGGTTTTCAGGATCGCTTGTTATCATTATGACTTCAGCTTCCCTAATCATGCTGACTTCACCAGGCTCAAAAGAGATATGCTCAACCTCAGTAGGATGGAAATTGAAACCAATCACCTTTTCTTCAATCTCTGTTGAAAATCCGTTCTTGTCCTGCCTGAATTCATAATCATTATATTCAAGTTCTGTTTTAGAACCACTATCAAGAACAACATAACCCGCAATACTGCCCATCATCACTAACCCGACTAAAATTGCTATAAATTTTCCATATCTGTTTGATTTTTCTCTGCGTCTCATTTTAACAGCATAAATTGCTCCATTCTTTAAAAACTTTTCTAAAGAGATTTGATTTTCTCAAAATCAAGCAACTTTTGAAATGAACAAAAAGGTTAGTTTTTACTGGAGACTCACAACCTCCCCCCAACATTTATTAATAACTTATGATTTCCATCTTAATATGGCAGAAATAAAATCAATGGGAACAGAATATAAAATAATCGCTGAAGGTACCTGGGAACAAGTTGCCAAAGCTTGTAGAATAACAAAAGCAGTAATAAAAAATACCCAACCCAAAACATGTCTTTCTAATAGTAGAGAAATTGAAGCAATCAAGAGTGCTTTAACAAAATATTTAACTCCAAAAGATGGAGAGAATTTTGCAGATTATAAAAATAGAATTTTTGAAAAATATTCAGGAATAAAAGAAAAATTAAAATCATTATTGATTGAAGATAACCTTCCTTTTACAGGTTATAGAGATAACAATAGATTTGTTGCAGCCTATTCAGAAACAGGAATAAAAGGAAAATTAAAATCATTATTAATTAGAAATACCGTTCCATTTCATTTTAATTTAATTGAGTTTAAGGGAGAAAGTACACTTTTAGTTGAATCTATAACAAGAGAAAAAGAATATCAAGCAACTATAAGCGCAAGCGGAGATTATTCAAAAAGAGGAGATTCAATTGCAGCAGGTATAAAAGAAGCATTGGAGCAAAATTCAATCCCACACTCGTACAAAACTCTTGATAAATTAATCTAATTTTGATTGAAAAATTACAATCCTACCAAAATTTTATTAATTACTTCTGATTTCCATCTTAGTATGGCAAGAATAAAATCAATGGGAAAAGAATATCAAATAACAGCAGAAGGTAGTTGGGACCAAGTTGTCAAAGCTTGTAGAATAACAGAAATAGTAATAAAAGATACTCAACAAAAAGTAAGTTCTGGTTATAGTAACAAGATTATAAATCAAAATAGCGTTTTAAAATCATATTTAATTCCAAAAGAAGGAGAGACTTTTACAGATTATAAAAATAGAGTTATTGAAACAGATTCAGGAACAGGAATAAAGGGAAAATTGATGTTATTTTTAACTGGAGATCAAATTCCACTTCAGTTTTATTCAATTAAGAATAATGGAGAAAGTACACTTAGAGTTGAATCTACAACAAGAGAAAGAAAGTATCAAGCAACTATAAGCGCAAGCGGAGATTATTCAAAAAGAGGAGATTCAATTGCAACAGGCCTAAAAGAAGCATTGGAGCAAAATTCAATCCAACATTCATACAAAACTCTCGATAAATTAATCTAATTTGCCATTTTCCAAAGCAGATCAAAGTAATTTCTATAAGTTATTGATAAATTTTTATTAGAGATTACAATTGCATTATACGGAGATTGCCAATTCAAAATTACTATTTTATTTTCATAAATAAGCGTTGTTGTTGGCAAAGAAATCTCAGAAGAAAGTTTTTTAATTGTAGAGTATTCATAATCATATTTTTTCACCTTATCAAAAACTCCTCTTGTGCATAATATTTTTTCCCTTATTTTATTTCTTTTGCATTCATTAACAAATTGTTGAAAGAATATGGGTAAAAGATCATGAAAATGCCCTTCTTCCCCCAATACAAGATGGTCTTGTTTATTTCTTAAGATTTCTCTTAATACAGTTTTAAGCCCATCTTTGCCCTTATATACCTCTGCTGTTGTTTCTTCTTTTGGAAGATTTGAGAGATTAATCAATTCAGGCAATATTTTTTCAAATTCATTCTCTTTCTCTTTTAAATCTTTTAAAATTTTCTCAGGATGTGCTGCTTGAAAATATTTGATATTATTTTGGATTACATGAGAAACAAGACCTTTATGAATTAGGGAATCAAGATATCTATAACAAGTTGCCCTGTCTATATTTGTTTCTTTTGAAACTTTTGAAGCTGTTGTACTTCCAATTATTAATAAACTAAGATATACCTGGATTTCTTTTTCATCTAATCCTAATTTTTGGAGTATTTTTGTATCCATTTAGGACTATAAACCATAACTAGTATTTAAACTTGTTGTTTATAATGAACTACACAAATTTAAATGAAAACATTACTTCTTTTTACTAATGGTAGATATAATTCCAAATTATAGCCTTCCGCACATACACTGTTTGATGTTAAGAGATAATGCACGCCTAAACGCATATGATAAAGCATTAAGCCTTGTACAAGGAAGGGTTGTATTAGATTATGGAGCTGGAACTGGAATCTTAAGCATGATGGCAGCAAGAGCTGGAGCTGATAAAGTTTATGCAATTGAACCAACAAATACAGATTTGGCTAGACAAATAATTAAAGATAATGGTTTAGAAGAAAGGGTTAAGATAGTTGAAGGAGATATTCTTGATGTTGATTTGCCTAAGGTTGATGCTATTGTTTCAGAGTGGATGGGAGTTTGGGCTTTGCAGGAAAATATGTTGCCAGGCTTATTATATGCACGAAATAAATTTCTGAAAAAAGAGGGAATTATCTTACCTGCCTGTATAAATATGTATTTAGTTCCAAGTTATGAACCTATAGAAAATTTACCTGATTTTAGCAGAATTCAAGATTTTGATTTAAGCCATTATTTGACCAATGTGCATTCACAACCATTTGTTATGCAGGCAAATACTCAATACTTTCTTTCAGAACCTAAGAGGGTACATTCTCTTAACATTGCTTCTTTGCCTCTTGAAAATTGCACAAATCTTGATTTACAGGCAAGTTATTTGGCACAAAAAGAGGGAAAAGTTACATGCTTATATGGATGGTTTGATGCAGATTTTTATGGGATTTCAAGATTAGATACCTCACCCAATACAACAACCCATTGGCAACAAGCAAGATTTTTGCCAGAAAAAGCAATTTCTGTCAAACCAGGAGATAATATAAGAGTCAAAATTAATTCCAAAGTTTCTCCTAATGATAAGAAACAAATTAATTTTAATATAGAGGTATCCAAATGAATTGCCCTAATTGCTTATTTAACTTCAAAGATGCAAAATATCGCTTTGTTCTGATTAGTGTAACAAATAATTGCAATAATTCCTGTGATTACTGTTACTTGGGTTGTAATAATAAAATTAACAAAAAAAATATTTCTATGGACACTATTAAAAAAATCTTAGAAGCATATTGTCTTTATTTGCAAGATTTTCCAAAAGAAGAACGTTTTTTAACAATAATCTGGCATGGTGGAGAACCTCTTATTGCAGGAACTGAATTTTATGAGAAAATCTTAAAGCTTCAAAAAGAATATGCTAAAAAATTTGACGTGAGTTTTAATAATGGAATTGAAACAAACGGCACATTACTGACAGAAGAATGGGCAGATTTTCTATCCCAAAACCACTTTCAGATCGGAATTAGTTTAGATGGCCCTAAATTTATTCACGACATTCACAGAAGAGGAAAAGACAATCTCTCATCGTTCTCTAAAACTTTAAGAGGAATTGAAATATTAGAACATAAAAGAATTCCATTCAGTGTAATTTCAGTTATTACAAATAAAAATCATCAATATTATAAAGAAATGTTAGATTACTTCATATCTTTTAAATATTTGAGATATGCAGATTTTCTTCCAGGATATGACCCAAATGGACAAATAGAATATTTAAATCCAGAAAATTATGGCAATTTTTTAGCCTCTCTATTTGACTATTGGATTAGTCTGGGAGGAAGCAAAAAAATACAAATTAGATATTTTGATGATTTAATCTTAAAGATATCCAATCAAGTAAAGAAAAATACCCCAATAGGATGTGAAATTATGGGGAAATGTGGTGAAATACAATACGTGAATGAAGATGGACAATTATACCCCTGTGTCACATTACCGCAAAGTCCAGAATTATTTATGGGAAATTTTCACAAAAATAGTTTTAATGAAATGTTAAAATCAAAAAACTATCTAAATTTCCAAAACAAATTCAATGATTTACACAGTGATTGTCAATCCTGCAATATATACTCAATTTGCAAAGGAGGTTGTGCTACAAGAAGATTTTACCATCCTAATAAAAGATCAGATAGCAAAGACTATTTTTGTCTTGCCCGTAAAAGAATCATAAATAAGATAAAAAAATATCTAAGGAGGCAAACCAAAATGGAAGACGAAATTAATACATTTGTTAGAGGACCAAAACCTGAAAAAGAAGAAGGAAAAAACACTTTTGTAAGAAGTCCAAAAGAAGAGAATGAGGAATAGATAAAAAGATATTTTCCTTGTTTTTTTATATTTATATTCTAAAAATACATCCATAGCAGGTTTAATATGTTCTAAAAGAATAAATCAAACTATTTATATATAAGTAATTTAATCTGTAATATTATACATATTTTCAAGAGGTTTTAGATGAGCATAAAAACAATCCAACAGGCTTTTTCAACATTGCAAAAACTTACTAAGAAAGAAAAAGACATTCTTGCTGATTTTGAGCGTCGGATAGGAATCCTTTACAAACATAAGATATTAGTCAGAAAAATCACAAAAGACCTAGCCAATTTAAAAAAGAAAGAGGAATTAAAACCCAAGAAATTTAAGTCTAAAAAAGAATTAGAATCTATTGAAAAATCAGAATCTACAAGAAAATCTGTTCTTAAGCACATAGAACAATTAGCATCAGCAATTCATACTGCATTTTATTCTCTAAAGCTTCCAGAATCTTTGGAAAATCTTCCAGAAAAGGATATTTTAATAATCCAGGATGAGATCAATAAGGAAGTGCAGTTATTTGAATTTTTTAAAACGACCAACACAGAAGCTGCAAAGAGGATTACCGAACAATTAAAAAAAATTCTTGTTGTTGATAAAACAGAAACAGACCTTATTACTGAATTTGAAAACAGGATTAAAGGTTTTAAAAAGATTCTTAACTCGCAATACAGCAATATTAAAGCAGAGCTTGACCTATTAAGCGAGATGCAGCAAAAAATAAGCGAAGATGAGATTATTCCTACAGATATTGATAGCTGGGATTTCAGCTTAAACAATTGTCATAAAAATATAAGAAGATTACTAAAATCAGAAAAAGATTTAATTCACGATTCAATGTATAAACTTATTAAAGGTACACGGCGTGCATCCAGATTAGGAAAACGCCTTTCTGAAAAAAAAGGTGTTACAATCAAAGATGTCAAGCAGGATATACAAACATTCAATAAACCTGAAGAATACACATTTTATTATTCATCACTAATTAAATCAGGCATGCTCTCAGAAAACGTGAAAAAATTTCTTGATAAAGGAGTATATTTCTCAAGCATAGCAGAAGAGAAAAAAAGTTTTAAGATTAAATCCCTTACGAAATTTGCATTTATAGATGAACTTACGCAATTAAATAACCGCCATTACTTTAAAAAAGAAGTCAAAAAAATCATGGAGTATGAAATACGCAGCAATATACCCATATCTTTCTCGCTTCTTATTATAGATATAGATTTTTTTAAGAAATTTAATGATACATACGGTCATGACATAGGAGACATTGTCCTTAAAGAAGTTGCAGGATATATAAAATCTATAGCAAAGAGAGATTCTGACCTGACAATAAGATGGGGAGGAGAAGAATTTGTTGTTTTATTGAACAATACCAATAAAAGAACTGCGATGAAAATGGTTGAGAAACTCAGAAGCATTACTCAAATAAAATCTCAAATGCTTATGAATGAGGATATAAACCCAAAATATGCAGTCAAAGAAAAAATTTCAGAGATCACTATAAGCATCGGAATGGTAATGTATCCGCAAGATATAAGAAAAGACCTTCCAAAAAATTATAAACCAAAGAAGATAATTGATATACTAATTAAAAAAGCAGATGAACGCCTCTATTCTGCTAAAGCAAGAGGGAGAAATCAAATAGTGGCTTATGATTAATCATATCTCTGCTTATGATCAGGAGTATTTGCATATGATTTTGCAAAATTTGTATTAAGATATTCTGTTTTTATACTCGACACAAATTCTAAATACCTTATAAGGTCAAGCCTGTCTGAATCCCACAAGCACATTGCAATCTGAGGATTAACATTATCACTAATATCATAATTCACAACAACAGGATAATTTCCATCTAGAGCTTTAGCATCTGAATGATGCTTGATTGCAAAGAGAATAGAATCAAAATCTGCTGAAGGAAAGAAGTCAAGCACTTTTTCTCTTAATACCTCTACGCTTCTCATACCATGACCCTGGTCTTTTGCATCGCCAATCCTTCCGACATCATGGAAATATGAAGCTACAAGCACATCCTGAACAATCTCCTCAGACAAAGATGGGAGAATCATCTTAGAATATTCAACAACTCTTAAAGTATGATCCCAGGAATGAATTTCCAACTCTTTATTAAGCCTGCTGTCATAGGCTAATTGATTCAATTCATCCTCAAA
>JAGLGH010000221.1 GCA_023144115.1 Nanobdellota archaeon
AATCCTTTAAAGTAACCCATTTGGTATTAGTCCTCTCTTACTCATTCTAATTAATTGTTTTAAAAAAATAATAAATTAAAACTCAAGAACTCTAAAAATCAAACCTCAAAATAGCAGGCTGTTAAATAAGCGTCAGGTCAAAAACCTGAAAATTGGTTTTATGAAAACAACTAACTTTAACTTAACAGCTCAAAATTTAGCAAACTTTATATATATTCAAGGAATATGATTGATAAAAGGTAGTATATATGGAACAAAAAACAATAAATATTATAATAATATTATTATTAGTAATGCTATCTTTCAGTGTTTTTGTAGGTGGTAATAGAATAAGTAATAAAGTTGATAATCTGGTAATTAATCTAACTGATAAGATTGAGGGTATATACAATAATGAAGATTTTTCTAAATCTATTGAAAATATATCTAAATCCATATATATGATTGTAAAACAACCTCTTGATCCACAAGATGGTTTAACTATGGGTAACATTTACACAGATAGTGAAGGCATTGAATGGAGTAAAGGAACTGGTTTTGCCATTACAAATGATGGTTGGTTAGTTACGGCAAAACATGTTGTTGATAATTCTAATGCAATAATAGTTTTAGATTTTGATGCTAATGGAGTGGAACATCAATATACTATAAAATCTAGGGGTATGGACCCTGTGCATGATATTGCACTCATAAAGATTGATAAAGAAACAATTCCCGTAAAAATAACAACATCAAATGATTTATTGCCCATTGGTTTCAAAATTGGTTTTATAGGTTTTCCATCAAATGAAGATCAAAGTGCCAAAATAGCTCATGATGGTATAATATCATATGCTAAATTTAAGGGTGAGTTAGGACACCAATTACCTGAATACAATGTTCATGCTTTTGTAAATGGGGGACAAAGTGGGGGCCCTGTTTTTTTAGCAGATACTGGGGAAGTAATTGGAATTATTAGCGCAAGAGCAATAGCTTCAAATTTAGCCCCTGCAAAATATATTGATCCATTATCATTTGAAGAAAATGATGCTAGAAGATTACTAGCAGAGATATATAACAGACAAAGTGAGATGTATAATTTATTAAGTAAAGAGGTTTCTGAGAAAACACAAATGGGAGTTGGTGTCGTAGTAGGATTCAATAAAGAGACTCTCGATAGAGTTATATCAGCTGATAATAAGTAAGACATTTCAAATCTCTTTCGAAGAATTCTTCAAAAACCCAGAAAAAGCGAGAAAAACTTACCATGAATCATATATGGTACATTACCATAAGTTTTTTACTACATCTGCTTTGTTATCCCATTTTTTTTAAATTATATCCCCTAAAATCCCTTCTCTTCAAATATCTTTCTCCTAATCTCAACATTGAAGTGAGAATATATCTGACGTTTACTTAACAGCCCACAAAATAGCAACTTTTATATACCTTTAAGCTTAAGATATAATTTAATATCTAAAATGTGGTGATATCATGCCTTATGACGAAGATGAAAATCAGTATGAGATTATGCCTATTCATGAGATAAATGAAATGAAAAAGGAAATAGAATCTCTAAAAAAACAGTATTTGAATAAAGGAGTATCCTCTTCTATCGATACACTTAATAATAACATAAAAGATCTTCTGGCTATATTTCGGGAAGCTACAAGCGAGATGCGTGAAGAACAAAAGGTAGTTGATGCATCAAAGAAGAGAATCGATGAAGTAAGTTTAAATGTTAATGAGCTTTTTGACCAGAATGCCAAGATAGCAGAAGCTATCATAGCTGTGCATGATCTTAGCAGAGAAATGAAAGAAATGATGGATGAAATGGTAAAGAAAAGCGCAGAGCCTGAGCTGGCAACACCTGTGCCAAATATACCTCCTATCCCTACAAATGTGCCCCCAATTCCTGCAAATATACCTCCTCTTCCTGCAGTTGCTGCAGAGCCTGAAATGCCTATGGCTCCTCCTATAGTTCCAAGACCTCCTCAGCCACCGCAAGGATTAGGCAGACCTCTGCCAGGCACAATACCTCCACCTAGGATGCCACCCCCTCCTCAGCCACCACCTCAGAGACCTATGCCAGGTTCAGAGGATATTGGCTTTCTTCCGCCAACACCCCCTCCAAGAAGAGCAAGGGCTCCTCCACCACCATTAGGTATTCCTCTTCCAAAGAAAAAGAAAAAAGGACTTTTTGTATAAAGAATGACAGTTGCAATTCTGGACAGACATAATTTAAGATTAGTTGATTATTTAGCAAGAGCTCATAAGAGGATAAGTAATTCTGAAAAAACTTATAGCAATCTTAATCAGAAGATAAAACAAATCAAGGATCTGGGTGAAGATAAATCTGTAAAGATTCCAGCCCAAAAGCGGAAACTTGAAGTAGCATTGAATGATCTTAGGAAAGCTATGATTGAAGTCATAGAAGCAGAAAAGACAATGAAGTTCATGCGCAGCACAAAAAGCGCAGAAGAGATTGCAATTGAAAAAAAGATTCTTGGCATGGAAGCAAAACTTAATGATTATCTGCAATACAGAGAAAAAAGGCTGAAGAAGTTTGAAGAACTTGAAAAGAAAATAGCTGCTGAGCAGCCAAAGGCAAATCTTCTTGCTCCTCCCAAACCAGTTCCTGAGAGTAAATTACCTGCAAAAAATCCTGAAGCAAAAGCTGGAATTGGGCTTCTTGCAGATATTAAAAAAACTGTAGTCAGGTTAAATAATACCATTCAAGTTCTTAAGAAAGATAAACAATATCCTAAAGCAAAACTTGCAGAATTAGAAAATAAACTTAATAAATACATTAAAAGGGTTAAGGATTTAGGTGGGTAAG
Organism: Nanobdellota archaeon; assembly: GCA_023144115.1. Taxonomy (GTDB): domain Archaea; phylum Nanobdellota; class Nanobdellia; order Woesearchaeales; family JAGLGH01; genus JAGLGH01. Next base: position 2,819 of record JAGLGH010000221.1, read on the forward strand.
TTTTTTATAAATCCTTTGCCATGACAGTCTTTCTGCCATTTCCTTCTGCACGCCTGCATGCTTCTTTTATAAGCTGCAAAACTTTCTCATTGAGAGCCTCGCTGAATTCTGCTGCAACACTAAATCCTGCTGCTATATCTTTTATCTTGGCTTTTACTATGATTCCTTCTGACATATTACTGCACCTCTTAAAGTTATTAATATGGTCTGGAGTTTATTGATATTTAAATCTTTCTGCTAAATTCAATCAATGCAGTTGTAAAAAATCCAAATCCTTTATCATCAGATATACCTGATTAGAAGTAGTATTAGGATTGCAGAAGTCTTCTTCTATTGTGATTGTTCCTAATCTGTATTGAATTATAGCAAGCCCCTCTTCTCTATTTGATATGTTGCAGCTTTCGTTTCTTGCATAAAGCCCTAATTGAAGCCCGAACTTATTGATTATTGCAGTTATATTCTGCGCAAGCTCGTCAGATCCAGCAGTGTATTCATCATCAGATTGAGCTATTTTAAAATTTATCTTATAGCTTTTCTCAAAGATTCCCTCATCCCAATCTGTTATGTTTGTTGATTCATGAAATTCCATGTATTCAAGTTCTGCAGCATCAAATCTATATGCGCATCCAGATATGACTATCAATAATATAGCTGCGATTGGGAAAAATCTGGTCATAATCATAGTATAGCCCATTTTTTATTTAAATCTTTTGAAAAAAAGGTTACTACCTGAAACTTTTTTATAACAAAACTTATTTATACTATCTCATTCTTCATCGCTGTTATGTATTATGATAAGCAACATTACAGGTCAATCAGGCTCGGTCCTGTATCCACAAGTAAGATTGAACTTAGGGATCTGCTAAAAGCATGGGCTGCAATCTCTTTTGCATTTGCTATACTTTTCAGTGGTGGGTTGTCATTTGGACCTGAATTTGCCATGGCTTTTATTATAAGCTGTCTTACAGTAGGAGTTGGATTCATATTTCATGAGATGGGTCATAAATTTGTTGCTCAGCATTATGGATGTTTTGCAGAGTTCAGGTCTGATGACAGGATGCTAATATTTGCAATACTTCTCAGCTTTCTTGGTTTTATTATCGCTGCGCCTGGAGCAGTCATGATCAGCGGGCCAGTTGGGAGGATGAGAAATGGCAAGATATCAGCAGCAGGACCTGCTGTAAATTTCGCACTTGCATTGGTCTTCCTGGCATGCATAATTCTGTTAGGCAAGAACATGCTTTTTGACTATGGCTTTAGGATAAATGCGCTCTTAGGAGTTTTCAATCTTATACCAATTGGGATATTTGATGGAAAAAAAGTACTTCATTGGGATAAATCAGTTTATGCCTTTATGGTCGCTGTTGGATTGGCACTTATTGTGCTGCAGGGCTTTGTCTAATAATTAATAGAAATCTATATCACAAAATATCAATGCGATATGGTTTGTTAATTCAGTTTGCCTTTTATAAGTAGTCACAATACCTTAAGTTTATAAAGGCATGAATATTCTCTAAATATCATGAATCTCGTTCAATTGTATAAGAATAGAAAAAAAGCTAATAGATTAGCAAGAGAAGAAGAAGAGAAATCAAAAAAAGAGGCAGAATTTAAAGCAGAAGAAGAAAAGCAACTAAATAAAATATATCAGGATGCTCTTGATAATATTATGCTATACCCTGGCAGTATAAAAGAATATGAAGAATTTAAGGGTTATGAACCTGGAAGTATAATTACTTGTGAAACTGGTTCTACAGAACAAGATATTCTTATAAGAAAAAATATTAGTGGACATATGTATATTAACAATAATGATATTCAATTAAGAAATAAATTAATTGATGATAGTCTGGAAGCTATTGTTCATTCTAGCCCCTTTTATTATCCAAATGATCCCTATCTTGCGTATTCTGGCTTACCTGTAAAAAAAGCAGAATAATTTGTTCTGTTTCATTAGATACGACTAAACAGTAGCACACAAATATATTTATAGTAGTAAATCCTCTTACACAATTATGACTTTAACTAAGGCTGATATTGTTTTTGAGGTTTCTTTTGAAGTCTGCAACAAGGTAGGCGGGATATATACTGTTGTGACATCAAAGGCAGCAATACTGGAACAATATTATCATCAGGGATATTTTCTTATAGGTCCTTATTTTGCTCAGCAGGCATTGGGTGAATTTGAGGAAAAGCTTCCTGAAAAAAATCTGAAAAAAGCATTTGACGAACTTAAGCAAGAGGAAGGCATAATCTGCCATTATGGCAAATGGCTGATAAAGGGAGAGCCAGATGTCATACTTATTGATTTTCAGAATTATATGCATAAGGCAAATGATATAAAAAGAGAACTGTGGGAGCAATTCAAAGTGGATTCACTCCGTTCAGGATATGATTTTGATGAGCCTGTTGTCTGGAGTTATGTTACAGGTAAGCTTATTGAGAAGATTGCAAAGTATGAGAAAAAGAAGAGATGTGTTGCTCATTTTCATGAATGGCTTAGCGGTGCAGGGCTTCTATATCTCAAATCACGCAAAGTTCCCATAGCGACGGTTTTCCAGACCCATGCGACAATTCTTGGGCGGACTCTGGCATCAAGCGATGTGGACATATATGCTCTGGATGAAAAAGGCGAATGCTGCACAATGGAAAATCTTGATCCGATAGAATCAGCTTATCAGTATAATCTGGAATCAAAATATCTCCTCGAACGCAGAAGTGCAGAGCTTTCTGATGTTTTCACAACAGTAAGCGAGATTACCAGTATGGAAGCAGAATTCCTGCTTGGTAAAAAACCTGAGATTCTTCTTCCTAATGGTCTTGATATTGATAAATTCCCCACTTTTGAAGAGCTTTCAATAAAGCATAAGATGCATAGGGATAAAATAAGATCATTTTGCCTTTCTTATTTCTTTCCTAATTATAGTTTTGATCTTAAACAAAGCCTTTTTTATTTTCTTGCAGGAAGATATGAATTCCATGATAAAGGCATTGACATATATATCAGGGCCCTGGGAAAACTGAATCAGAAGCTTAAAGCCAAAAAGAACGGCAAGACAATCATAGCATTTATTTGGGTACCTGCAGGAATAAGGGGAATAAAGCAGGATATACTTGAAAACCAGGTTCATTACAGAGATATCAATGACAGCCTGAATGAAAATATAGAAAATATCAAAAGAGATATAGGCTATGCTATATTTTCTGGCAAGGATCTGAATAGGACTCCTATTTTTGAGAATGAATTCATAATGGAACTTAAACGGAAGCTGATGAAGTTTAAGAAAAAAGGCCTTCCCCCTGTATCAACCCATAATCTCAATGATGAAAATGATATTATATTAAGGTCTCTGAGAGAAGCTGGACTTAATAACAATGAAGACGATAAAGTCAAGGTCATATTCTATCCTATATATCTTAGCGGAGCTGATGGTTTGCTTGATCTGAATTATTATGAATCCATGCAAGGATCGCATCTGGGAATATTTCCCTCCTACTATGAGCCTTGGGGTTATACCCCTCTTGAAGCAGGAGCATTGGGTGTGTCATCTGTGACAACAGATCTTGCAGGTTTTGGGAGGTATATCCAGAAATATTCTGAAAGAGAGAAGAATAGGGGCATATTTGTCTTGAGAAGATTTGGAGTGCCTGATGAGGATGTTGTCAGGGATCTGTCTCATATAATGTTCAAGTTTGCCAACCTTACGCATAATAATAGGGTAGTTAATAAGATTCAGGCGAGAAAACTTGCAAAACTTGCTGATTGGAGAATAATGGGCAAGAATTATGTCCTTGCGCATAACATGGCTATAGAAAAAGTATTTAAATGATTTAATTTCTAAACACAGCCTTTAATAACTTGATTGATTTTTGATTATTTGATGAAAAGTCATAGTTATAGCATAATTGCTCCATTAAGCAAAGATATTGACAGCTTATTCTTTGGGATTAGAGAATATGCTCCTGAAATAATGGTCCTACTTGCTGATGATAGCACAAAATCTTTCGCAGGCATAGCAAGGCAGAGTATAGAGGGATTAGGTGTGCCTGTAACTGTGCTGCATATCCCTTCATGCAATGGTGTGAGGGAAGTGAGCAAAGTCATATATAAGATAGCTGCAAAGTATGGCAGAGATAATCTGATAATAAATTCTGTTTCAGGCAATTCTCTTGCAAATTCTATAATCCTATCTGCTGCTTTTATCAATGGGATAAGTGCTTTTACAATCAGGGATGGTGAAATAATTAATCTTCCTGTCATGAAATATCCATACTATCGTTTTATCGGTGAAAAAAAACTTAAAATACTCCAACTATTGAATAAGGAGAAATGCTGCAACTCCCTTGAAGAACTTGGCAAAAAGATTGGCATGAGTCTTCCTCTTATTTCTTATCATATCAATGGAAATAGGGTGTCAAAAGGGCTGAAGGCCTTAGACCTGGTTGATATAGATGAAAAAAAAGGAAAAGTCAAAGTGATGCTGAGCAGGTTCGGCAAGCAGCTTATTGCACCATTGGAATAATGACTCGAAGATGCTTGTGCTCAGTTAAATCTGACTTTCTACTTACGGTATTTGGAAACATTTTTATAATGCATTACAGTTTTAGATTAATATGAATAAAATAGTAGAATCTGCTAAATTTGTTGTTGACAATTCTCAACATATAAAAATAAACCTCGATAAAGTTGATGAGTTTTGCAATTATTTTGACCATCAGCATATTAAACATTGGTTCAATGAATCGCCGTTCAATATAAGAAAGTTAAAAAATAAAGGTAGATTAAATTTTTTATTAGTATTTAATGCCATTAGCTTTTGTTATTGGGGAGACCCAAAATGGAAGATTAATTATAATTCTGAGGAGATTGATGGAGCATATGGCATGATTGCTGCTCTTGGGAGAGCAATTGAAAATGGATATCCTATTTTGGATGCAAAATATCTTTCTGAAATTAGCAAAGAAGATTTTAATAAGGTCTTGGAAGGAAATGTGAAAATTCCTTTATTTGAAGAAAGGCTTAAGATAATAAGAACAGTTGGAAATACTTTAATGAAAAAATTTGAGGGAGATTTTACAAATCTTGTTGCAAAAGCTAATGGCGATTCAAATAAATTATTGAGTTTATTCATTGAAAACTTCCCCTCATTTAAAGATGAATCAATTTACAAAGGAAAACATGTTTATTTTTATAAACGAGTCCAGCTTTTAATTTCTGATATCTTTCAAGCTTTTGATGGGCAGGGATTTGGCAAATTAAAAAACATTCAAGAATTAACTGCTTGCGCAGATTACAAATTGCCTTTTGTTTTAAGAAGACTTGGAATTTTTTCTTATTCAGATAATTTAGCTGAAAAGATTGATAACCAAATCCAGATTGACAAAGATAGTGAAGAAGAGATAGAAATAAGGGCGAATACAATTTGGGTTGTTGAGATTATAAAACAAAAATTAAAGAATAAAATTCCTCATATAGATTCTATTCATGTTAATGACCATTTATGGCTAATTGGACAGGAAAAATTAAAAGATGATAAACCATATCATTTAACCAGGACAATTTCTTATTAGTAGATTTAAGCTGAAACTTCTTTGATCTCACTATGTATCAGCTATCTTGTAAAAAGCCACCCTGTTAAAAGACATTAGTAAGTACAGCCCTATTATTGTTATGCCCTGATACACTGCAGTGAACCCAGGATAATATGCATAATACAGCGCTTCTGTTCTGAACAGCGTATATTTCAGGATAGCAGTGATTGCCATTGAGATTATCAAATATGCTGCAATGGCTATTATTGATGACACATAGATGCTTATGTATTTCCTGATGCCTGGAAAAGTCATTGCTATTGCTTTCCTTACTGGCTGTTTCCTGCCTTTATAGAAAAGCGACTGGCAGAGATTCATAAAAGGATAATAGAAAAACACTACTGGCAGCAATATTAGAATCACTAATAATGATGCATATTGTGTTTCTATCCCCAGGCTTATTATAAATACAAGTATCATAAAGGCAATTAAAGGGATGCCTATTATCCTTGTGTTCAGCCATGTAAATCTCTTTAACCGGTTGAGGCTGAACTTCTGCTTTTTGGACATTGACATGATAAGATCAAGTATGCAGTATTTGACAAATGAATATGCTGCTAGTACTATAAAAAAATATATTAATATATATATGAGGACAAAAAATATCACTGAGAATATGGACGAAAGTCCTGCTACAAAATCCATGCCACTGTTTGGAAAAATAAAATCTGCAATTGCATTGATAATGATGAAAGCAAGTATCATCACAATATCAAACAGCAAGATGAAAAAGAATTGCTTCTTGCTTTTCTTTATTGTTCTCACTGTCTTTGTGAATAACAGTTCCTGGCTTAATTTTGAGATTCTTGAAATTAATTTAGTTCTTTTCATCTTTATCCTCCATAATCCTGATTATAAATATTCTCGCAAATGTAAACGACGGCAGTTCTACTGCAAAAAATAAGACTCCGCTCATGACTATGCTGTATTTGAATATAATCACCTGCAGCATATGGATTGCTGCAATAATCAATGCTATTGCCAAGTATCGCGGGACCATATATCCTGCATTCTTATATCCTGTTCTTACTAAATTAGCAAAACCTTTTTTGCCCTTCACAAACAGTTTGCTGTATGATATTCCTGCATAATATATGAATATGGCTGCCAATATCGGGATGATTATGCTGATATCAAATATATCTCCTGCATATGATTGTGAAGCTATCTGCTTCCTGAATCCTGCTGCCAGCTTTATGATTCCGAATAAGGCATATATTACCAGCCAGATAATGTTTATCTTAAGGAATGAACTCATGAAATCATAGTATTTATGCCTTGAGCCTGCCAGATTTCCTGCAAGATGCCAGCTTATACCCTGGAAAAAGCAATATATGAAATATGTCCCTAATGCAAGCAGCAAGCTGATGATAATTATACCATATGCAAATTCTCTTACTCCGCTGATTGATAATATTCCTGAATATAAGGTATTACTGGATGCTACTATGCTTCCTATCTGTGCTGAGCTCTTTGCGGTCAGCGAAGATGCTGCAATTACATACTCCAGGATTTTATCATACAATGCAGAAGAGAAAAATGTTATTGTGAAGATGAACATCATATCAGCCAGCACAGCATAAGCTATGAATCCTGGTTTCCTGAGCATCAGCCTGAATGCTTCTTTTAGCTGTATAAGGATAGTTGCTGTCATATCAGTTCATTGCTCCTAAAATCTGTTCTGTTATCTTTTCAGGGTCAAGCTGTTTTTCAATAGCTTCTTCTAGTGTATCATAATCCTGTGAACCTATAATCATATCTCCATTTATTATGAATATTGGTGTTGCTCTTATGTTATTTGCCTGAGCTTCCTGCATATCTGCCATAACTTTTTTTGTTTCTTCTCCTGATTGTATGCATGAATCAAATTCTGCAATATCCAGCCTCAGCGATTCTGCAAGCGATATGAATGCTTCATAATCTAATTTTCCAGATTCAAACAAAACATCATGATATTCTATAAATCTTCCCTGATTGCGAGCGCATTCTGATGCCACAGCTGCATCAAACGCATTAGGATGCAGGTTATTCTGGGGCAGATGCTTGAATACAAAATTTATTGTTTCACCATATCTTTCAAGGATTTGCTTTAGTTCTGGATAAGTCTGCTTGCTGTACACACATCCAAAATCACTGAATTCAATAAGGTCAATTGGTGCGCCTGGATTAGTGCCTGTTGAAGTATTGATGAATGCCTGCTGTTTTGGGATATCCTCTGGAGTCAGGCCTGTTTCAGGAACAGGAAAAAAGAAATCTATCCTGATAGAAAATAGGATCAGTAATACCATAATCAGTACTAGTGATATGTTAATTGTGAGGGATTTTGTTTTTTCTTCCATTTTTAATTTTTATTGCAATAAATATAATAGATAATATGAATGCCACAATCAGTCCATATTGTGTTGCTGTAAGTCCAAAATATGTCTGGTCAATCCTTAGCAGATCTATCAAGAACCTTCCGCTTGCATAAATTATAGCATAAGTGAGGAAAAGAAGACCTCTTGTTTTAACATATATCTCCTTTTTTCTTATGTACATAAGGACTCCGAACAGGCAAAAGAGAAAGAGCGCAGAATATATGCTTGTTGAATGCACAAGCTCTCCCTGGTATAATACTCCCCAGGGCATTGTTGTTGCCTTCCCTATGTGTCCGCCATCAGCTATATAACATCCAATCCTTCCTATTGCATGACCTATAACAAAGCCAGGTGCTATTATGTCTGCATATTCCCAGATATTCAGCCCTTTTATCCTTGTGTATATTATCGCGCAGGAAATTGCAAGAGCAAATCCTCCGAAGAATGCCAGACCCCCTTCCCAGATAGCAAATATTTTCCAAAGATTATGGGAATAATCTCCCCAGTGAAGAATAATATGAAACATCCTAGAACCTATTATTCCTGCAAGCAATAATATGAAAATCATATTATAGACATGATCTGGATTCGCGTTTTTTTGTTTTGCTTCTTTTATAGCAATGAATGTCGCTACAAGGAATCCAATTGCTGCTATCAATCCCCATGTCATAATAGTCAGCTTCCAGATGTGAATCTCAGGATAATAGATGTATGGTAACATGATTGTGGATTAAAGATTGGATGTTTATAAAGATTGTGTTAAAAAGTTTTCAAAGAATTTTTTTGATTGGCATTGGGCGATTTTGGAAAAATCAACAATTCCTGCCAAAAAACAATAAGATTTATAAATTAAGTAATCTTCTTAGTTGATTATGGGTCTAATACATTTTGGAGATCTTTATAATGATGGAGTAGGGCTATCAAGAATTATAGATTATAAAAAAATTAGACCTCAGAATATACTATTGCTTGAAGAGACTGTAATCAGTAGATCTAATAATAAAGGTAGGTTTAAATATAGATTGATGGTAACAAATATCCAGAAAATATTGGATTTTGAAAGACCAGAAATCAGAAAAAATCCAAATTATAAATACCGTACTATTGTGCCTGTTAAAAATCATATTATTTCTATAAGCGACCTATCCTTTGAGAAATACTTCAATCTATATAATAAAATAGAATCAAAAGAAGATTTTTCTGAAGTTAAAACTCTTTTGAATCATTACTCCCCTAAGATCCAAAGCCCTACTCTCTTTTTTAGGACTCAACATTGATTCCAAATTCCTTCTAAAAAGGTTCTTAAGACCAGCTTTAGCTGCTGTTTTTAACTGTGGGATACAGGTTAATGCATAATAGGAGGTCATTTGCTTTATTCTATAATCTATAATTATTACAATTCAATCACAAATATTGTCTTTTTTATAAAACACACCATCACTAGGTTTATATTAGCTCCCTCATTACCTAAGAGTAACAAACACCCTGGGTGTTTCAAAAAAGAGGTGCGAGAATGTTCAAAAAATTGAAAGCAAAAGTATCAATCGAAGAATTTGTTAAAGAATATTTCCCAGATTCTAAAAATCATAATTGGGACGATTCAAAAGTTAGGAAAGGGTTCAAACAAAAACTTAACAAACATGTTAAATCAAATGATTATGATACACTTGATTTTATCCTCAAAGAAGGCGCTGAATTAGTTAGATTGGATAGTTCAATAGGTCACAATTTTATTCATTGCAGCGAAGATCTTCTATCTGTGGATAGAGATTCGCTAAAATATGTAGTTAAAAGAACAAAGCAGTATTTAACAGATGGACATCGAGTTGAGGTTAAAGATTTGTTAGAAATATATTCTAATTCATTAGATCAAAATGATTTTGAATTAACAATGTCTGAAGCAACAGAACTTTCAAATAAATTAAATATGTCTCTTATGCAACAGTCTACAAACTTCTCACCAACATTTGCAAGGTTATATCAAGACAATAAAAAAAGATTGGGAAATAAGAATTTTGATAGTTTTATTTCAATAGTAAACAACTTATCTGATGTGGATTCTGAAACTGCGAAAGACCTATTTGGTTATAATCCATTCTCATCGTCTTATCCAATACTTAATCTTGATAAATTACCTCCTAAGATTGTAAGTAAGTTTTTTGATATTATTGAATATGCAGAAAAAAACAAAGATTCTGGGAATCATGGTTCAGTTATAGAAGCCAGAGGAGATTTCATCAAAACATGTTCTTCATCAGTTAAAACAATATACAATCAACTTGGAGAAGAATTAACCTTTAAAGTATTGGATAGTGTTGAACAAATTGCCAATAAGAGCATTGAATCTGCAGAGAGCGCTTTAACTGGTTTAAGTTATACAATGAACAAAAAAGATTCCTCAAATAATTTGAATTACAATCAAATACAAGATGGGTTAAGTATTCTAGAATCTGTAGAACAAGGTCCATTTAATATGAAGTTCTCTTCAAAAATTTATTCAATGGTAAAAAATAACCAAAAAGATGAACTGCTTGATAAAGTTTCAAATGCAGAATCAGTTGCAAAAATTATTGATTGCAATACTGGAAGTGTTTTTGAAACATATTGTTCTTTATGCGAAAAATATTCTTTAGATGTTGCGCAAAAAGTAATTGAGACTGTAAAAGAACAAGCAAAAACAAGTTCTAAAATCGCAAAAAGCTTATTATATAATGCTTCAGGGATATTATATGGTAGTTCAGGAATAATGGATTATAATCTTGGACTAACTACTTTTATAGACTATAATCAAGGGATAACTATTTTTAATAATTTAGCTGAAGGGATAAGAGATTGCGCTAAAGAACATGAACGAGTAGGGCTTTTAATGAGTTATGATGGACAATTCGTTGCAAGGGATTTTGGTTCAGAAGGCGTAAAAGAACTGGCTAATGCACTTTGCATAATAGAAAAATATAGTAAAGGTAAGGACTACTTTATAGCTAAAATGGGAGCAAGAGCAGCTGGGAAAGAGGGAAAATATTAAACTTTGAACCATCTACAAACTATTTAGGATTTGTTCATTTCAATAAAACCCAGACTTGTCATAATTTCCCCCAGTTTAAAATTAAAAACAGCCTCCGGCGAGAGTTGAACTCGCGACCTCAGCCTTTTTGTTGTTATTAACATACCAAGGCTGCGCTATACCACTAAGCCACGGAGGCAGGTTTATGGTATTGAATATAAGATTTGATTGTGATTTATAAAGCTTTTGCACTGTTAAAATTTAAAATTAATACACAAATAAAATCAAACCTTATCAAGATACAGCTTAAA
>JAGLGH010000222.1 GCA_023144115.1 Nanobdellota archaeon
ATGCTTATAAAGGTAAAGTGTTAACATGCGGACTGCCTACATGGTCTGCGTTCTGCGGAAATGCCAGATGTGATAAGGATGAAAATTTTTCTTCGTGCCTGGAAGATTGCCCTGCCTGTAATTATGATGGATTTTGCTCAACAACTGAAGATTTTGAAAACTGTGATGATTGCAAATTCTGGAAAGCGCTTCCAAGTTTTGATAAATTCAATGGGGATACCACATCTTTCTATGAGTTTAGCGCTGAAGAGATGGAATCTGTCTCAAATATGGTGCTGGAAATTTTGCCTTATGGCAGGATAGAATTTAGTGAGCAGATTAATGCAAGCGGACTTGATTTTGATAGTTATGTTGATATTAATGAAAATTATGTCAGCATCAACTCAAGCGCATTGCCTGGATTAAATATAAGTGCAAAAATTACTCTTTATAATCTAAGTCTTGTTTATCCAAATATATTAATAGATGGCACTCCTTGTGAGGATGCCTGCATTTATCACAGCTATGATAATAATAATCTGGTATTTGATGTTGCTGGATTTAACTTGTATTCTGCAGAGGAGCTTGCGCCAGATACTGTTATATTTAATGGCAGCACAACGAATTTTAGCATAAGCCTGATTCCTGATCTTGATCAAGTCAGTAATCTTGTCATTGAAAATACTGCACATGGCATGATAAATTTTTTAGAACCTGTCAATGCTGCAAAAGGCAATTACAGCAGGGACATCAGCATTGGAGATGGTGTTGTGAGCATCAATTCTTCTGCTGATTCAAGATTAAATAAAAGTGCCAGGATAGAACTTTATAATCTTAGTTTTTATCAACCGATAATCTATATGGATGGCAGCCAGTGCCCTGAATCAATCTGCAGAATAGAAAGTTATCCTTTCTCTGCTTATGAACAACTGTGCTCAGGCAGTAATTGCACTTTGATCTTTAATGTAAGCCATTTTAGTGAATATGATATCAGGGAAAATACAACTGCGCCACAGTTTATCCATGGTCCGATTGATACAATAACCTTTGATGCGAATACTGAATATAGATTGGATATATCTTATTATTTCTTTGACATGGATAATGACACACTGATATATGATGCCGATATCAGCACTTCAAATATTGGGATCAGATTTGAGGATGGCGATGCAATCCTGAACAACACAATAGGATGGAGTGGAATTGGATGGATAAATTTCTCTGCTTCTGATGGTGCAGATGTTGCATCAAGCGGAAATATTCCTGTGCTTGTATTGACTAACAGGCCTCCCCAGTATGTAAATGACCCTATAAGCTATGAGATAACACAGTGGGAAGAAGAACAAAACAATACAATTGATCTTGGTTATTATTTTAATGACCCTGATGATGATAATATGTCTTTCAGCTATAGTTTTATAGGCTCTAGCGCGAATATCACTATTATAATCAACAATACAGAACAAAAGGCTTATCTTGTTCCTGATGCTAACTGGCATGGCTCTAGGTTTGTCCTCTTTAGTGCAGCTGATGAAGAATTCAGTACAGACAGCACAATAATTGAATTAAAAGTTGAGAGCATAAATGACTTGCCAGAAATGAAAGCAGAGATTAACATAACGATAATTGGAGAGGAGGATTATAATATATCATTATATCTGCCTGACTATTTTGAAGATATTGAAGATGATGCAGCAGATCTTGATTATTCACTAACTTCTGTTCCTGTTAATTTCAATGTTATCTTTACAGGCGCAAATGTGACATTCATACCTGCTCTTAATTGGTTTGGCAGTGAGGTTTTTAAGATAAAAGCTATAGATTCTGATGGGGGAATTGGTTATAGCAATAATTTTACAATATATATAAAGCAGGTAAATGATCCTGTAATCAGAACTAATAAGACTTTTGATCTGACTTGGAATAAGAATCAGAACTTAAGCATAAGCCTGGCTGATTATTTTGAAGACATCGACGGAGATTCTATATTCTGGTATAGTCATGCGCTTCCTTCAAACATCTCAGTTGATCTTAATTATATGACTGGAGAGATTAATTTTATTCCTTTGCAGAACTGGAGCGGCACTGAGCAGGTGAATCTGAGCGCAATAGACCTTATTTCTTCGGTTTCAGAAATAGTTGATCTGGATGTTTTGTTTGTTGATGTTATAAACAGTTCGATTGCAGGTGTTTTTTATGCTTATGATACCAGTATGACTGTTCCTGACATAGTTGGCTCAACAACTATTTTTAACTCAATCATAACAGGGCCAACTATTGAAGTTGTGGCTTCAGAGATATATAATTCAACTATAATCAACTCACCAATTTGGTATTGCAATATATCTGATGCAGTGCTTGAAAACAACTTTTGTAAGAACAGTTTTATTGACCCTTCAGATATTAGGGAAAGCAATACAACAGGATCAATAATTATTAATTCAGAGATCTGGCATTCAGATGCAATCAACTCAACTTTCACTGATGCCACTGTGCATTATTCAGAGGTAATGGAGTCTGTTATTGAGAATTCAACACTGTACAAAACAAAAGTTACAGGCGCAACTATAATTAATGAAAGCATCTATAATGGAACAATCCTGCTGCCAAATGGCAGTAATCAGACAATAAGTTCAGCTATAGATTTGGCAGATGTCATTAATTATCCACCTATAGCAATCATAAATACTAATATAGTGAGTGGAACAGCTGAATTGAATGTCAATTTTGATGCATTTGCAAGCACAGATCCAAATATCCCTGGAGCCTTAAATGACAGCCTGGAGTATTCATGGGACTTTAATAATGATAGCATAATTGATGCTGTTGGAAAATCAATTGTCCATACTTATGGGTCTGGAACATTTACAGCAGTCCTGATTGTGACAGATAAGTTTAATGAAAGCTCAAGTCATGAGGT